>JACQYS010000025.1 GCA_016208105.1 Desulfovibrio sp. | reverse complement strand
GGCCTTTTCGGTTCCGAACCGGCGCTGGAATGTAATCAGGTCCATATCGTGGTAAGGTTTGGCCATGGCGAGCCTCCTCAACAGTCTAGATTCTTTCTATAAAGTATGGAAATTGCGGAGCGAAGGCAATAGCCACGTAATTCTTTCCCAAGAGCATCTAGCACCTACTTCTCAGTTAGATAATAAGCGAAAGTTGTTGGAAATAATCCTGCATGTCTCAAACGTAGGATTGATTATCGTGATAAATATTATCTATTATTATACTATGTTGGGAAACGCCGGGCTTCGGATGGTTACCCCGCATTTCATACTTTCGTTCCTTCTTATGCTACGGACCGTACCAACACGTTGGTTTTTTCCCTTCTTGGCGGTGTTTGCCGTTCTTGTTCCGGCAATCGTTGGGGATTTTCAGAAAATTGCGATTGATGAATATGAAAGAGGCGATGGAGTTTTTCTAAAAAATGAGGTTGAGAAATTGAGGTCACATATTAAGTATGATCCGACAGCCTCGAATCCCTGGTGTAATACGGTCCTCTTCGTAAACGGAACGTCGACCATTTTGTGGCAGGGTGTCCCGCCAGGCGTGGCCATAAACAACATCCGGTTTTACTCGGATAAAAGCGCGCCGTATCTGTTTGGTCGGCCAGAGCAGCAACCCTTTCTGGCCAAATATATAATCATCTCTGGCGAGGAGGCTGCTGCCTCCGCCAAACGCTATAATAAGTTGACCATGTTGGCGTCTGGCGGTTGTTGGGTGCTCTATCAAAACCACATAGCTGTCTGCCCCTAGCTAGGTTAAGCATGCCCTAAGTGGGGCAAGTGTTGTGTCCTTGAAATCAATCTAGGGGCTGTCCTAGCTAAACCCGCTGCCTGATGCTAGGGTGACTCCGAGTATTCTCGCAAGGGCAAGTTCAGTGCCAAAAAAAGGATGCGGCTCATGGGGCACTTTGTTGCCGTGGCAGCGGCCCGTGGAGCACGCAGGTCATTGGCGTGCATCGCAACACTGCAATGGCTTTCTTCACTCATTTGCGGAAAGTCTCATGCCGAGGATATGCAAGAGGCATTCCCTTTCGCTGGCGAAGTGTTAGTTGGCGAGAGCTATTTCGGAGGCTCCAGGAACGGTTTCAATTTTTGGGCTGTTGAAGCGTGGAGATCGGGTCTTTACGGTATTGATCCCCAGTTCCCGCAACGACACTTTGCTTCCGTTCGTGGAGCGGATGATTCTCCCTGGCAGCATTGTCTACGCCGATGGGTTCACGAGCTAAGATGCCCTTGTTGTTTCTGATTTTTATCATGTTCACATCAATCATTCGGAGCGCTTTACCGACAGGCACACCCATATCAATGGGCAGAGAGCTTCTCGTGCTATGCCAATGGTTTGCCAAGTTAGAGGCCCAGCAATCACGTTTCTCTAGCATTTGTAGAAATGCAAGTTTCGGTTTAAACTAGGTGGTGGGTATCTCTTAGACCCTCCTCGAATTTACCATGCTAAAGAGCCGTATTTCCCATGGTATTGATATAATGATAATTTTGATTATGCTTGAAGAAAAGTGTTTCGTGTAGACTTGTGGATTTTTTTACTTCATAAGTATTTGGTTGTGATGGTGTGTTTCGCGATTTGTTGATTGTGATGTGTTAATGTGAGCTAAGATTTTTGGAGCAAATAGTGTTTATTGTGCGTGTTGTGGGTGAAGGTGGTAGATGTTGTAAAATGAGAGGAAGAATGTGAATATGTCGAGGGGCGGGTTGCGTGGGTCAGTTACGGTGATGTTGATGACTGAGCGTGGGTATCGTTTCCTTAAGAATGTAGCACCTCGGTATAAACATTTATTCAATGTTATTGTCGTTGGGAGTGATAGAAACTTGGTGAATGACTATGAAAAAGATATTATTGAATACTGCATTGAAAACAATATAAACTTTGTGAAACGTTCGGATTTTAGTGGCATTGAAACTAGGTTCGTAGTTGCTGTGGCTTGGAGATGGCTTATTAAGCACCAAGAAAAAAACCTAATAATCTTTCATGACTCCATACTTCCTAGGTATCGTGGGTTTTCTCCTCTTGTTAATATGTTAATAAATGGCGAAAGTGAGATCGGAGTTACAGCGCTATTTGGTGCAAAGGAATATGATGCAGGAAATATCATAACTCAATCGAAATCAAATATTTCTTATCCAATCACGGTTAGTGAGGCAATAGATGTTATTGATAAAAACTATTCTGAAGTTTCACATTTTGTTTTCAATATAATAGAGAGTGGTGAAGAACTTCCCTCTGTGGCGCAAGATCATTCACAGGCAAGCTACAGTGTTTGGAGAGATGAAAAAGATTATAACATATGTTGGCATGACCATGCATCAAGAATCGTGCGTACTATCCATGCTTTGGGCTATCCATTTAAAGGAGCGGCTACGAATATGTCAGGAAAAAAAATAAGGATATTGGATGCAGAGGAAGTCCCGGATATGAGGATTGAGAACCGAGATGCTGGTAAAGTATTGCTTGTGCAAGATGATAAGCCGGTAGTGATATGTGGGACGGGTTTGTTAAAGATTATTAAGTGCGTTGCTGACGATAGTAGTTTTACGCCATTTATAAAATTTAGAACGCGGTTGGAATGAAATAACTTCGAGCGTTGATGTTTGAAAATTATGATTATGAAGACACAGTTTATTGATATTGTAAAAGGTTTGTTTAATTCCGGTGTCACTGATAAAGGTGCCAAGTGCCTGCTGCCATGGAGCGTCATAGCTTCCATAGCCGTGCTGTTGTTATTTCAGTTGTTAGTAATTGGAGGTTTGCGTGGAGTAGACGATCAGCACGGATATGGGCTGAATACATCCAAAAAATTCGGGTTGAATGTTTACGAAGATGACGGGATTATCAGTCTGTACACGGCGTTAGGGTACAACAGTATTCATGGTGACCGTTTTTCCTATCTCTTTGGTATCGGTGGGCCAGTATTGCATCTGGCTAGGCCGGTGATGTCGGGTCTGGATGCACTCGGCTTCATCACCCGGTTCGAGGACCCTGAGCTTTATCAACTGTATCCCCAGGCGTTGGACAAATGCTATCGAGCGTTTGCCCTGTATCAGTTGCTTGCTTTCACATTGTGGCTGCCAGCTGCGGGCTATCTACTGCTCTCCCGTCATGTTTCCCCTCGAGCGGGCTTCTGGGGAGCATGGCTCGTGGCTCTGACACCCTTTCTTTCGGCCTTTGAAACACGAATAAAACCTGACACCCCCGCATTGCTGTTCGGCCTGCTCTGTCTTTATTTTGGGCTTAATTACGCGAGGAGCGGACGCAAGTCGCACTTGTTCACCTCGTGGGCGTTGATGGGGTTGTCCTTTTCAATCAAGCTCACGTGTGTACCCCTGGCAGCTGTTCTGATATGGCTTTTAGTCATTCGGGCAAGGCGGTCCGGGGTAAAGTGGTTTGGAGATCTGTCCCTGGCTGGGGTTATCTTCTTGGCCGTCTTCCTGGCTGCAAACCCTTTGGTACTGTTTGGGCTGGATAACATTGTCGCCTGGATGTGGGGCTATCTTAGTGCTATGCATTCACCGATTGCTGAATCAGCTGCTTCGAAAAGCGTTCCTGCAACTGTAGTACGTAACCTCTTTGAACTGCAGGTGTTCTTCGGCCCCGTGCTTCGTTGGTTTTTTTTGCCAGTTTTAGTGATTCTTATGGTGCGGTTCATCTGTCGAGGTGGTCCTACAGATGGTTTTTCAGTACTGTCAGTATGTTGTTTTTTGCAGCTGATTTACATCGTCCTGGTTGGTGGAAGTGCAACATTACAGACAACGTATTACTATTATGCTGTTTCCATATTGGGGCTTCTGCTCATTGCCTGCTGTTTGGATTTCCTCCAGACGGCGATTGCCGCAAATGCATATCGGCGGTTGTGGGGAGCGAGCTTGGTGTTTCTTGTGTTGCTGCCCATGGTCGTGGTGAATGTTCAGGTGGTGAACTACGTCACCTACCCGTCGAACCGTCAAATGGCTCACGGGTGGATTGAATCCAACCTACCTGAAGATGCTTCCGTAGGTGTGCGACTGCCATCCAAAGGACAGCCTGTTAATCAGTACGTACGCGTGAATCCATTCCGCTATCAGGTTGAAACTCTGGGCATCGGGCTTGAGCATCTGGAAGAGCTAAAGCCGCGCTTCCTTCTACTTGAATCTGGCGAAACCACGCCCAATGCTAGGATACCACACTACAACCCGATTGCCATCTTCGCCCAGGGTGACAATCTTCCCAGGTCTCGGGTGGGTATGTTCCAGGACGAACCTTTTATAATTTTTGAGCGCCTCGGACCTTCTGGTAAGACAGTTGGTCCTGCGTCGTGGGAACATGGGGTGGGCAGTCTAGTGTACAATGATCCGGAACGGAATTTCAATTTGCTACAATACCAGGCTATGCGTTTCTACCCCATTACCGTGAACCTCCTCCGCAAGCAGGCGGACACTCTGGTGCCATTCCCCATGGGGTTGCTCGCTCGCAGTCTGAGGCACGAGAGTTCACCTGTGGCTTATGTGCACCATGTCGGGCCAGCCACGCTAACCCTTTGGGGTGTGAAATATGTGTGGGCCATGCTTGATGAGGCTTTTACTGAGAATGTCCTGCAGGGAAAGTATCCGCTAAGTCCGGTGGAGCTTCCTGGGCTAGAGGTCAAAGATCATTCTGGGTTTGGCGCGTTCCTGTTCGAGGGGTATCTGGGGCAGGCTCTGTTCGCGCCGGATACCGCCTGGGACGAGCGAAAAGCCGGCCGTGGTTTGGTGCGACTACGCCCCCTGCCGGGAGCGGGTAAACTGATCAGTAGTGAAGTCTTGGATCGTGTAGGAGCGGATATGATCGAGGTCAGACTGGAGGTGGACGCTGATGCGCCTGTGGATGTCCTGGTGAAGGGGGGGGGTGAACGCCGAGCCTATGTCATGGGGGCAGGCCAGACCACCATGTTGGTGCCATATGAAGTCCGTTTAGGGAGGGGGAGCGGTGCGGATGTCGAGTACGAGATTAACCCCACGAAGGCTGGGGGAATGGTCCGCCTGCTTACCGCCGCTGCCAGGCCCATGTCTTTGCATGGCGCACCTCTGGTCACCCATGCCAGCGTAACCCCCCGTGAGGCATTTGCAACCGTAGCCGCGCCGTCTGCGGGCCGGGTTTTTTTCGCTTTGCCGTGGCACAGGCACTGGGTGGCTCAGGTGGACAGCGAGACGGTTCTTCCCCAAAAGGGGCCTGCGGGGGTCGTAGCTGTGCCGGTTCCGGAGGGGACACATTTCGTAGCCTTGTATTTCAAACGCTGAGAATCGGTTGTCTTACCATGGCTTGTGGGCAAGAATACTTTAGTATAGCAAGAAAAAAATGTCGTGCTGCGCCACACATGAGCCTGCTCCAAAAATGACCAAACACGAAAAAATTCTCACGTTGCTTGCCAAGCCATTCAATGTAGTAGAGGGAAAGTACCATTGCACCCAGTTCATTCCCATCAGTGGTAGCGTGGGCACTGGGGCTGCATCCAAACTTCAGGGGGTTCTCAAACGCTGGCCGCAGCTTTATCAGTTTCTGGTGGACACCTTCTCCCCCGTACTTCTCTCAAAAAATATGAGGACTTGCCTTGCTGACGTGCTGGCCTGCCATGGTCCAGACTCAGCTGTAGTCAACCTGGGATGTGGCCCACGGGGGTTGCCGGGACGCCCCGACATCATCAATGTGGATATTGCGTCGTTCGATCAAGTTGACATCTGCGCAAACGCCACGGATTTGCCCTTTGGCGACAGCACCGTGGATTGTATCCTCAACTTGGCTATGCTCGAGCACGTCCGACACGCTCAGAAGGTGATCGAGGAAATGCATCGCGTGCTCAAACCCGGCGGAACGATTTTCGGGTATGTGCCTTTCTGTCAGCCACTTCACGCCGCCCCATCTGACTTTTGCAGGTGGACTCTTAGTGGGGCATGCGAACTTTTCGACTCCTTCGAAATCGTCGAATCCGGCGTGGGCGCAGGGCCGACGTCCGGTTGGCTGTGGATAACTGTAGAATGGATGTCAATGCTCCTCTCTTTTGGAAGTACTACCCTCAAGGACCTCCTCGCATTGGCGTTCATGCTGTTGTTCTTTCCTCTCAAGCATCTTGACCGCCTGATGGAGCGCCACCCTGACGCCGAGCGCATCGCTTCCGGTCTATATTTGCGGGGGCGGAAGTAGAGCTCTGGGCGTAACCTACCTTTTCTACGACGGTTGATGACTGGTTGCGGCGGGTATTGATACGCGATAATGCCATTTCCACTCATGCTGTGATTGTGGATACCTCCGGCACTAAGAGCTCTGGATTGATGTCGCCATCCCAGGAGTGCCCTAACTAAAGAGGCTCAACTAATTATGTCCGGTCGCTTTTCCATTTCAGTGGTCATCCCAGTCTATAATGGGCGTGAAACCCTGTCACACTTGTGGTCACGCCTGAATGATGTGCTAACAGCCCATTCCGAACAGTTTGAGGTGATATTCGTTGACGACGGAAGCCAAGACGGTAGCTGGACCGCCCTGTGCGATTTAGCTTTAAAAGATTCTCGCTGTAAAGCCATTAGGCTCATGCGTAATCACGGCCAGCACAACGCCCTGCTATGTGGCATCCGGGCAGCCTCATACCCCGTGGTGTTGACCATGGACGACGACCTCCAACACCCTCCAGAAGAGATCCCCTGTCTTCTAGAGGTCTTTTCCCAAGGGCATGATGTGGTCTATGGGGCATTTCTGGAAGAACACCATGGGGCACTGCGCAATTTTGCCTCGCGGCTTACCAAGAAAGTTCTGCAGAATGCCATGGGCGTCAACGCTGCTAACAAAGTGTCGGCCTTTCGTGTTTTCAATACGGAGCTTCGCCAAGCCTTTGCAGGTTATCAGGGACCGCTTCCCAATATCGATGTCATGCTTTCCTGGGGCACCACTAGGTTTGGAGCTGTAACTGTCCGCCAGGACACGCGGGTGAGTGGGACCTCAGGATACACCTTGCGCAAGCTTGCAATACACGCTGTGAATATGATTACTGGTTTCACCATTCTCCCTCTGCAACTGGCCAGCCTGATAGGTTTCGCGCTGACATTCATGGGTTTCGTGCTATTGATTTTTGTCCTGGGCCGCTACCTGTTCGAAGGGACAACCCTGCAGGGCTTTCCCTTCCTGGCCTCCATGATATGTCTGTTTTCCGGAGCGCAGCTTTTCGCCTTGGGCATCTTGGGGGAATATTTCGCGCGTATGCATATGCGACTCATGGAGAAGCCCGTCTACACGGAAGCGGAACGCCTGAATTTCTACTCAGAGGGAAACGGCAGCTGATGCAGTACCGCATCCCCTTCAATCGCCCTTGTTTCGTAGGCAATGAACAGCTTTACATCCAGGAAGCCATTGCTTCGGGCAAGATTTCCGGGGACGGAGAGTTCACGAAGCGCTGCCATGCCTTGCTGGAAGACATTCTAGGTGCCCCAAGGGTGCTTCTGACCACCTCATGCACCCATGCCTTGGAAATGGCAGGTTTGTTAGTGAATCTTCAGCCTGGGGACGAGATAATCGTACCTTCGTTCACCTTTGTTTCCTCCGTGAATGCTTTTTTGTTACGTGGGGCACAACCGGTGTTCTCCGACATCCGGCCGGATACGCTTAACCTCGATGAGAATTCCCTGGAAGCGTTGATGACCCCCCGAACTAAGGCTGTTGTTGTGGTGCACTACGGTGGTGTTGCCTGTGAAATGGACCCTATCGTTGAGATTTGTGACAGGTGGGGTGTCGTGCTCGTGGAAGACAACGCTCATGGGCTGTTCGGCCGCTATAAGGGCCGGCTGCTAGGATCATTCGGGCTGATGGCCACCCAGAGCTTCCACGAGACTAAAAATTTCACCTGCGGAGAAGGCGGTGCTCTGGTCCTGAACGACCCAGGGCTGGTCGCCAGGGCGGAAATTTTGCGGGAGAAAGGGACCAATCGCTCTAGGTTCTTTCGCGGCGAGGTGGACAAATACACCTGGGTGGATGTGGGGTCGAGTTATCTTCCATCGGAAGTATTGGCTGCGTTTCTATTCGCCCAACTGGAAAAAAGCTCGGAAATCCAGGTTAAGCGTCAGATCATCTGGCAGCGATACCGCCAAGGTCTGGCGGATTGGGCTGAACGAAACGGGGTCGGACTGCCGTTTGTGCCTGATCATTGCGACCAATCCTACCATATGTTCTATCTCAAAATGCCTACCCCAGAAAGCCGCACAAGGTTGATCGAAACGTTGAAATCTCAACGTATTTTAGCAGTTTTCCACTACGTGCCGCTGCATCTTTCACCTATGGGATCTACTTACGGGGGACTTCCGGGGCAGTGCCCGGTAACGGAAGACATTTCGGACAGACTTGTGCGCTTGCCCTATTACAATGACCTGTGCGCTGATGATCAAGCAGCAGTAATTAACGCTGTCACAAGCTTTACACCCTAAAGGATCATTCATGCGCGTTGAGTTCTATCGCCATAATCTTGATGCGACTGACATCGCCAATGTTGTCAAGGTACTCAATTCTGTCTTTCTGACCACGGGTCCTATGACCGCTGAGTTCGAACGCAAATTTTCGGCCTATACGAGCCTACCTCACGTGGTGGCCGTTAATTCTTGCACGGCGGCCATGCATCTGACGCTGGCCGCCCTGGGCATCGGACCGGGCGACGAAGTGATCACCACAGCTATGACCTTCATCGCTTCGGCCACCTGCGTGGAGCATACGGGCGCCAAACCGGTGCTTGTGGACGTGGACCCGGCCACGGGCTGCATTGATCCAGCCGCCGTGGAGGCGGCCATCACCCCTCGCACCAAGGCCATCCTCCCGGTGCATCTGTACGGCGTGATGTGCGACATGCGCGCCCTGCGCGCAATCGCGGACAGGCATGGCCTTTATTTGGTCGAGGATTGCGCCCACTGCGTTGAGGGCGAACGCGATGGAGTGCGTCCGGGACAGCTCTCGGACGCAGCCTGCTTCAGCCTGTACGCCACCAAGAATCTCACCTGCGGCGAAGGCGGGGTGGTGATCACCCGCCACGAAAAACTGGCAAGGAAGGTGAAACTCATCAGCCTGCACGGAATGAGCAAGAACGCCGCGGGCCGCTACCACGGCGCCTATCAGCATTGGGACATGCTCACCCTGGGTTGGAAATGCAATCTGGACGACATCCATGCCGCCCTGCTGGTGGATCAACTGGATCGCCTGGACGATTTGTGGGCCAAGCGCAACGAGGTCTTTCAGCGCTACGAGCGTAGCCTGGCAGGAAAGCTAGGCGTGGGGCGGCCTTTGGTGGTTGGAAAGAGCGGCCATCACCTCTACACCATCTGGGTGGACCCAGCCCGACGCGACGACATCCTGCACTCCTTGCAGCAGCGCGGGGTGGGCGTGGCCGTCAACTTCCGTGCCATCCACTTGCTCACCTACTTCCGGGAAACCTACGGTTTCAAGCCGGGCGACTTCCCTGCCGCCGAGTTAATCGGTGACAGTACAATATCGTTGCCGTTCTACCCCAGGCTAAGCGATGCGGAAGTTGATTACGTTGTGGAGCAGGTCCTGGCGGTGACGTCCTGATCGGCCTTGGAGGCTTGGTTTTGCACGCCTGATGCGGACGGATGCTGAACACCAGGCTGGGGATGTCGGCGGCTCACTGGGGGCCAGGGGAGAAAAAAACCTGCGCCTCGGCGTAGCTGGCCGGCGTGCCAATATCCAGGAAACGTCCTTGCGCCGTATAGGCGTATAAGCCCTGGCCGATGAGCGCGGGAAATACATCGTGCTCCAGTGACAAAGGCGTGGCCGGGGACAGATGCGAGAGTACATCGCGTTCCATGAGATACACCCCCGAGTTTATGTCGCCCGGCCCCGCGTCGGGTTCTTTTTCCAGAAAGGCTTGAACAGCGCCCTCCCGGTCCAGCACAAGTCTGCCGAAGCGGCTCGCATCCTGAACCGCCACGGCCAGTATCCCCACCCGGGCCTTCCTCTCGTGAAACCAATCGGCGAATTCCCGCAAGTCGGCCTCAACGAACGAATCTCCGTTGAGCACCAAGGCCAGGTCGGTCCGCACCAAAGGGGCCGCCAGGCGCAGGGCCCCGCCCGTGCCGAGGGGCGTCTCCTCGCGGGAATAGGCCAGGTGCAGGTCGCCGTGCCGGTCCCCATAGTGCTGTTGGACCATGTCGGCCATGTGTCCGGTGCACAGTACGGCCTGGGTGATGCCGGAATCCGTCAGCCAGTCGAGAATGTAATCCAGGAAAGGACGGCCAGCCACGTGGGCCAATGCCTTGGGCCTGTCCGGGATGGCCTGGCGCAGCCGCGTGCCCAGACCTCCCGCCAGAATGATCGCCGTGACGTCAGTCATGTTCATCCGGATATCCTCACTGATTCGGGGCGGGAGGCAGCGAACTTCGGAATCTGTCCATGGTGGTGGCTTCTCTCCCGTTATTGTGGGCTTCACGATAGAGGGCGTACCGGGGAAGAAACTCGCGCATGGCTACCGGGTCTCCCGGTCCCCCAAGCCTGAGAAGAAACGTGTCATCCCCATGGGACGCGACCACAGAGAACCTCGCGGCGATGCTCTCCGGTGCAAAGAGGGGGAGATACAGGTAAGGCGAGGGGTTCGCGACCAGGCTCACGGAGAAATAGATGCGGTTGCCGGCTCTTAGAAGCTGTCCCTCGGAATCGGCATCCTCTCGCACCAGGGCAGTGAAGTTTTTGTCCTGGGTGTCGAAATAAGGCGGACGGAATATCCTTAGCGGCAAGCCGTAGCACCCGGCGGCGTAGTACAGGGGCGTGATGGCCTCCCCGTCAGTGATAGCGCTAAAGGCCAGGCACGCTGGAATTTCCCGGTGCACCCTGGAATAGCGCAGCTCGTAGCTGGCCTTGCCCGTGAAGAATTCAAGGGTTTCCCGCACGTCGTCCCCCAGGTTGTGGGGAAAACGCGTCAGGGCGAGGAGGATCATGGCCATAGCCACGAAGGCCTGGACAGCGCCCGTATTTTTTTTGAGGCCAAACCAGTCTTCGGCCGCCCGGCAAGTTACCACGGCCGACAGGGAGTAGAGCATGATCATAGGCGCGTAAACGAAGAACCCCATTCGGCTTAAGGCAAAGGATTCCTGTTTGACCGCGAGGTTCAGAGCGTAGGCCATGAACTGGAGGGAAAACGCGCCGCCAGCCACGGTCCAGGCCAAAGTTCCAGCGCCACCGGTACGACGCAGATGCCAGACGGCCAGAAGGAAGACGGTCGCCACGAGCCACAACGGGGGCAGCTGGCGCGACCACCAGTAGTCCAGCGGATTCACATGGAGGAAACGGTCAAGGAGGAAGCTTGCCGAAGCTGCTACTTTGCTATCGTAATTTTGCACTGACAGGAGAAAATCCAGAGCCTGTACATCAATATGTCTGGCGAGAACGGTTTCATCCCGGAACTTGTTGAAAAAATGAGCCGGGTTCAGATCCGCCAGGCCGAGCATGGTATTATATGAGATATACAAGGCCAGCGGAGTGAATAGTGTCAAAACGAATAAACAGAAAATCCACCTGTTGCCTGGATGTTTCGTCCAGAGGGAGGCAACCAGAGCCAATACGGTCAGCGGGGTCAATATGGTCAAGGCGGCGGCAGGGAGAAGAATGACGAGGTGTAAGGCGTTAATAATCCCTGCAAAGAATAACCCGCTACAGTTGTTATTTCTGCAGGTAAGGAGCAGCAAAAGGATAAGCCATTGGCCGAAGATAAGCCCCGCCACCAAGGCATGCTGCTTCTGAAACTCCAATTGGTAGAGGTCGGAAACTGACAGGAATGTCACCACCGCCGCTGGGGCTAGGAAAGACGGGCCACTGTCCAGGGCCCGTACCACTCCGGCCAGTATGAGACAGATGAGCAGGATCGCCGTTAAGGAAGCGAGTTGCAGAGATTGCACGTCGGACAGGGCCGCGAAAAAAAAGGAAAGCCCGGCTCCTTTTGAAATGTAAAAGTTGACGAAATACGGGAAGATGTCCAGGCTACCCATTGAGAGGCTGTCCCGGAAAAAGGGCAAGTAATGCCCTACCGTGTCCATGGTGATTACATCCGGATAAATGCCCTTGGCCATGGCCATATACAAGAAGATCGCACCGGCAACGAGCCATAGCACTACCGACAATGCTGTGGTGACAATAGTTTCGTTCCGCAAGGTGGCAAGCTTCTCCCAGGCGCCTGACACTGCATCGCAAAACAGAGGACCGGAAAGCGCTATCACCGCCAAAGAAGAAATGAAAACTACCGGGAAATACATGATGTGAAGCAAACCCAACCCATGTATGGATATTGAGACGATCCCCATTCCACATAATAGACAGACGACGCTTTGCCTCAGCGCGTTTCCAGCACGCCATTTCCCCAAGATGAACCGGCCCACGGCGTAGAGCTGCCAACAGACCAGGGCGAAGAAGGCCAGTTTGAGGCAGTTGTTAAATGGGTACAGCGTCCCACCACCGGAGTAGTGCTCCTTCCAAAGGGCGATGCGGCGCAGTGAGATAACCAACCCTGCAAAGACGAGGGCTAGTCCGACTCCGGTAAGGTGCTTGGGAAGGGATTTGGACAAGTTCTGCTCGGGCTGCGGTCGAGGTTTCCGGTCAAACACCGCTTTTCAAGCGATTCATGGTCAACACTTTTCCCGCACGAATCCCTGAATGCATTCGAGGAAGCAGTCGATGTCCGAGACGGTCACGTCTTGGTGTACGCCGATATGGATGCCATTGTCGCCGATATATTCCGCATTGGGGAAGTTTCCCAAACTATACCCCAGGAATTCGTACCCGCCGCACTGGGTGGGGATAGAGGTGAAGAGCGTCCTAGCGTCCACCCCGTTGCGCTCCAAGTGGATCATAAGCTCGTCCCGAGTGAAAGGGGCGCCCTTGCGCACCACAAAGGGGAATGCGTGGGGGCCGATGAGTTCGTGGGGTTCTTCCCGGTAGGTCCACAGTACGTCCTTGAAGGCCTGGAATCCATCAATCATGGCCATGAGGTTGGCGTGGCGGATGGCACGGATTTCTTCAAACATGTCGAATCCGCCTATTCCCACAGCGGCTTCTAACTCGTTCATCTTGCAAGAATATCCCGCCCGTTGGAACCGGAAACGGATGTCGCCCAGCTTGGGATCGAAGCGCTTCTCGCAGAACCCCGATGTGGTGTTGGAGACGCAGGTCTTGCAGGTGCAGGAGCGGCCATGGGAGCGCAGAGATCGCAGAATTTCGGCGTAGTGCTCGTTGTCTGTGGTTATGACGCCGCCCTCGATGCTGGTGATTACGTGGGCCACGTAGAGGCTGAACGCGCCCATATCCCCCAGAGAGCCGATAGTCCGGTCCTTGTAGCGTGCTCCCCAAGCCTCGGCAGCGTCTTCGGCCACCAGAAGATCGTACCGCCTAGCGATGGAGTTTATGGCATCAATGTCGGCGGGCTTGCCCATGAGGTGCACTGGCATGATGGCTCTGGTGCGGGGGGTGATGGCCGCCTCGATTCGGGCCGGATCGATGTTCAGGGTCTCAGGGTCAACATCAACAAACACGGGAGTGAGCCCGGCGTGGAGCACTGCGTTGCCCGTGGCCACGAACGAAAGGGCCGGAATTATGACCTCATCGCCGCGCTGAGCGCCTAGATCGTGAACCACAGCCAGGGCTAGGGTGTCGGCGTCGGTGCCGCTGGAGACAGCCACGGCTTCCTTGACACCGATAAGGTCGGCGATGCGCTCCTCCAGTTCCCGGACGAGGCGCCCGCTGGAGACTCGGCCTTTGTCGAGGCATTCCATTACGAGCTGCTTGGCCTTACTGGTGATGGTAAGGGTTCCGAAAGGAATTCTCATGGGTTTGCGTCCAGGGGTGAGGGTATAAGATCAAGATACCGGGCGATGTCGAAATAAGTTTCGGCCGCCTGCTGCGAGAGACAGTCATGCCACTCCAGGATGATGGGGGCATGTTCCAAAATCTTCCGGGCACCCTTGATAAACTGAATCTCGAAGTCGTCCACCGTGTTCAGGTTATGGCTGTCGTGCTCGCCATTGTTGGCGCTGGCGTGGACCTCGAAAATCTTGTGCCCCCAATCGCCAAGCAGTCTGTCCAAGAATGCGATCTTATCAAATCCCAGACGGCAGGCGGACAGGTTCAGGTGCCCCAGGTCAAGCAGTAGCCCGACGTTTTTGCTGTCGGCGAAACGCTCAAGAAATGCCAGGATGTCCTCGGGCGAAGCCATGAGCGAGAATCGCCCTGCCTTGGACAGGGGAAACGCGTTCTCTAAAGCTAGGTTGACCTCTGGCGGTAGGATAGTAGCGGCGATACGTTCCACCCCTTCGTAAAGATTGTCCCGGCAGAAACGCGGCCCGCTCATGGGCGTAAAGAGGCCGTCATCGCGGAAAATCGGTATCTGGTCGTAACTGAATCCTGCATGCAGGCTGTAGAGGTTGTGGCCGAAAGACTGGGCCAGGGAGATGCTGTCGGCCAAGGTTTGGTGCACACGGGAGCGGATTTCCGGGTTTGTCGAGGCCGGATTGAGTACAAACTCCTCGGACTGGGGAGGAAAGTAGTTATGGATGAGAAAGTTCAGGTTATGTTTCGTTTTCAAAGCTCTTAAGGCGCTTAAATCATAGTGTTCATAGAGGGTCCCTCCAGTCAGTTCGATGTTTGTGATGCCCAGAGCGACTATGCTTGCCACGGCTTCGACAATGGCTCGACTGGGTGAACAGCAGGAGGTGAGATAAAGCATGGTCTAGCCTAGTCAGACGTTGTGAAACATGGGTTCCAAGCAATTCGGACCAGCGCAACACAGACTGGGAAAAGGACATTAGCCTTTTTTGTCAGGTTCATAGAAGATGACTTGGCTTCCAGCGTTTTCGAATCGGAACGGCACATGGAGGATGCCAAGACGATCTATGATTTCTTGGTGGCGCTCCGGGGGGGCCATGAATAATATGAATCCGCCTCCACCCGCCCCTAGCAGCTTGCCGCCGACTGCACCTGCTTTCAGCGCACGGGAGTAGATGTTGTCAATATCGGAGGTGCTGATAAGGTCAGTCAGGCTTCGTTTGAGAAGCCAGGATTCGTTGAGTAGCTTTCCGAAATCGATGATGTCACCTTGCCCGCAGAGGATTTCTGCCGCCTGGTCCACCATCTGGGCCATCATGTTGAGTTCGCATCTTTTGCTGGGCGTTTGGCGAATCTGCTCGGCGGCAATATCCGAAGCGTAGCGCACGAAACCCGTGAAGAACAGCAAGAGATGGTTTTGGAGTTCTTCGAGACGTTTTCCCGTAAGGCACATCGGAGTAACCTGGAGGTGGGAGTCTCCGCAGTTGAAGCGTATGAGGTTCAGCCCTCCAAACGCGGTCATGGTTTGATCCTGCGATCCCACGTTCTCCTTGATGACATTTTGCTCAATGTGGATAGCCGTCTCGGCCAGGTCATGTTTGCTTACCATTTTCCCTATGTGGGCGTGTAAGGCATGCAACAGGCCCACCGTGAAAGCCGAGCTGGAGCCAAGTCCGGTTCGCGCCGGCAGATCTCCATCATGGTGGATTTCAAGCCCCTCGGCAATATCCATGTAGTTCAGGCATTCCCGTGCAGAGGGGTGAACGATGTCCTGGATCGTTTTCGTCAGCTCTGTTTTCGAGTATACGATACGATATTTATAGTTGAAGAACGGCGGAAGATTGCGCAACGATATGTAACAGTAGCGATTGATAGTGGTGGCCAGTACAGCTCCGCCATTGTCATTGTAATAGGCCGGGTAATCGGAACCGCCGCCGAAAAAGGAAATGCGAAAAGGTGTTCTTGTTATGATCATAACGGAGTCCATTAAGGAATGGGTTATTCCTTGATGACGTATCCACCGGGGTTCGGAGCCCAATCCAAACGACGTATTTTCACCTTGCCCTTGAAGAATTCGTCCACTGCGGCGCTTTCGCCTTCCCACGGCCGGATGGCGTACTCGTCGAAGAGCACCACGCCTCCCGGGACCACCAGGGGCCAGAGGTGCTCCAGACCTGTTTTCGTGGGCAGGTACATGTCGCAGTCGAAATGCAGCAGGCAGATGCGCAAGCCGGGATTGTCCTCCACGAACCTGGGAACGGTGGTTTCGATGTCGCCCTTGATCAGCTTGACCCGTGGCTTGTAGGGAATGAAGCGGTCCTGATCGTAAATGGAGATTGCGTCCTCGAGCATTTCGGCGAAGGCGTGACTGTTGAACCCGGAGAGGGTTTTCCCCACGTTGGCGTCTTCCTTGCCGTCCTTCTCGTGCATGGAGGTGAAACCCACGAAGTTGTCGAAGCCGAAGACCTGCTTCTGGCGGTCGCCCATGTTGCGGATTTCCAGGAAGTTGGCCCAGGACATGAGGCTTGTGCCGCGATAAACCCCAAGCTCGACGATGTCGCCTGGGAGATCTACTACTCTCTGGTAGAATTCATAATGGGCAAGAAAGCGTTTTAAAAAGATGCGCCGGGCGTAGATAGGAAAGTTGTTGCAGATTTCCGTATGGGAAACATCGAATTTCTCGAAATGCTTAAGGAGGAGCTCTTCGATGGAGTTGTCGGCTGTAAACTTTGCGCGTCCATCGAATATGCGTTCGCCATCGGCATTTGATGTAGGCATGGGGGCTCCTTAACTTTTGTTCAGGAAAAGTGTCACGAGGCGCTGCCGGCTGAGTTCACTGTCGTCACAGTTACAGATGATTCCGGCCTTTGCAAAAGCAGCTTCGGCTGCCTGCAAACGTGATCGTACAGTGGAAGCATCGACCTTGTTCCCCAGGCGAGCGGAAGGCGCGGCCTGGGACTCCATATACTGGGACAGCAAAACATAGCGAGGCCTGTGGCAGAGGATGAAGTCGATGGATTTCTGGAAATCCTCAGCCGTTTCGCCGGGAAAGCCCGCGATGAGGTGGGTGTCGTGGGCAGTGAAACCAAGCGAGGCCAGCCGCTCGTAGATGAGATGAAGATCCCTCTGATTGTACGCTCTGTTCATCAGCTTGAGAATCCTGTCCGAGGCGGATTGGATAGGCAGATTCAGGTGGCGCAAGCGCCCCTGTCGGATCAGTTCGGACATGTCATCGATCTGCGCTGCAAAGTTGGCGGGATTTAGATTGTTCAGGGCTATGCCCACGCGCGCGTCTAGGGCGCATAGGGCGTTCAGCAGACCCGGGAAGGTTTCGCCTATATCCAGCCCGTACTGGCCCAGGGAGTCGGCCATGAGGATGAGGTCGTAGACGCCCGTCTGCTCCATCATGTCCTTGGCCGCGGAGAGAAGTCCGTCAAGAGGGAAACTCCGGAAGGGGGGGAAGGCAAGTTTTTCAGAGCAGTACGTGCAGTCGAACAAGCAGCCTTCCGAGATCACCAGCTTGATGAACTGGTCGTGGAAGGTCACGTCCGCGCCGGGATGGAGTTTGCGAAACGCAGCAGTGTCCTCGCATTTGCGGGGCTCGGCAAAGATAGGGCTGAAGGAGTCCAGGGCTGCGTCCTGGCCGAACAGCCCCTCCAGCACCTCGGCGTCGTCTCGCCAGGCTACGATGCGGCTTCGCGGGGTGCGGGGAAGCAGCTCCGGGCAAATGTCTGGCAGGCAGCCAGATATGATCGTCTCGCCAGGGCATTTGGCCAGCACGGCGTCCAGGGCTAGCAGGCAGGCGTCTCGGAAATCAGAGCGAAAACCGCACGTCCAAACGAGACAACAGTCGGCCTCGTCGACATTGTCTACCATGATATGGTTGTTGGCGCGGAAAAACAGTGCATACTGCTCAAGCTTCTGCTTGCGCATGACACACGAGTTCAAAGATACTATGCAGATTTTCATTGTATACATCAATGCTTAATTTGAGTGACAATTAGATCTGCTTTTTTTTAAATACGCGGTTTCCAAGGAGGAACTCATAGAAGACCTGGAGCAACGCACCAACTCCATTCTTAAGTATTGACAGTTTTCGGGTTCCTCCAATCCGAGCCGGTTCGTCACCGGGGATTTCAGCAGTTTTGAGCTTAAGCTTTGCGGCACGAATACACGATCCAAGTTCCCAACTGTTCATATATCCGAAATTTTTCCGTAAAAAATTTTCTTCTATCATACCAGGTAAAGCCATTTTTATGATTGCAGATTTTGTATAAGCGCGAAATATTCCAAGTGTGTCTGTATAGTTTGCCTTAAATAGTATGTTTACGAGTTTCGTGAAAAATTTATTTCCAAGACTTGTGGCAAAGTCGTCATCTTCACTGGAAGCTGTTTTATAATAGCGGGAAACAACAACCATGTCGTATCCTTCCTGTAGCTTGTTGACAAGTGGAGTGATACGCTCAGGGAGGCAGTTCCCGTCTGGGCTGAATGTTACGATAGTATCATATTCAGATCTTTCAACAGCTTCTTCAAGGGCGTTAGATAGAAGTTTTCCGGATTGAATGAAAACATTGATGCCAATATCTTTCAGATATTCAATGGTGCCATCTGTTGAGCCACCATCTACAACAATGATATTGTTTATCATAGCAGGGTCAAATTGGGCAATAATCACCCGTAATCCTTCAATTTCGTTAAGTGTAGGCAATATTAATGTAAAGTCAAGTTTCTGTGTCATGATTTTAGTGTACTCGATGTAATTGAATAGTTGACGTTGGTAGTGTTGCGTGAGCCACTGGGTGTTAAGTGGTGTCCGTTACTTGAAAAAAAAACCGTGAGGCTGAACAGAAAAGGGGAATTTTTTTATCATTGGCCTGTACCCGATTTTTTCAAAATACTCGTCCACGGCGCGGCTTTCTCCTTCCCATGGAATCAATCCATACTCATCGAACATCACAACACCTCCATTAACCACCAGAGGGAATAGATACTCTAATCCCAACAGTGTCGGTTCATACAGGTCTACGTCAAAGTGAAGGAGGCTGATTCGAAGGCCTGGATTTTCTTCAAGAAAGCGAGGAATAGTTTCCTTAATGTCGCCATCAATGATTCGGCATCTTTCAATGCCACTTATCAAATTGTCCATGTTGTGCAATCTGACTAAGCCTTCAACTTCTGTTTTAACATCCGAGGTATCGTAGCCACCCGGAATCTTCCCGTCCATGGGATCGAGAGCGCCATCTTTAGAGTGGAAGTCCTGGAGCCCACGAAAATGATCAAAGCCAAAAACTTTGCGGCGCCTGTCGGTAGGACAAAATGTCTCGAGTAATTTCGACCAAGTGAAAAAACTTGCTCCACGGTAAACACCTAGCTCGACAATGCACCCAGGTAGGTCTATGATATTTTTAAAAAGTTCGTAATGTGCAAGAAATCGTTGAAGGTGCATGCGTCGAGCGTACACAGGCCATTGCTCTAAGACGTGCTTAATTGTATGATCATGATTGGTGATAAGACCGATCATTTCATCCCAGTATTCAAAGTCTTCTTTCCGACGAGACCCCTGAATCTCGCTTTTTGGGGTGTCTTTTTTTGAAATATTTATTTTAGAATCCATATTGAGCTCCTCAGAGTTGGCTTGTGAAACCGTGGTTACGTGCTGCTTGTAACAACTAAGATTTGTTAAGTCTTCTAAAGCGATCCTGTATGTGGTCGCTTCCGTCCGAGTTGCATATGATTCCAAGAGGTTTTATTTGCTGCTCGAAGCTTTGTATCCGATTTTGCATTGTACAAGAGTCAATGCGCCCAGGAAGAAAGGATGCTGGAATTTGTTTGTTGAGAAGGCATTTGCTTAATAGGACATACTTTGGGCAATGGCGTGATACAAAGTTCACAGTTTCCTGGAATTCCTCTTCAGTTTCACCTGGAAAACCTACAATAATGTGCGTGTCAAATTCTACAAACTTAATGTCATTAAGAAACGAGTAGATTCGATCAATATCGATACGACTGTATGGCCGTTGCATCAGCTGTAATATTCTATCTGAGGCCGACTGTATCGGTAGGTTTAAATGGAAAAAAGAGTTCTCCTCAAATAATTCTTTCATCTCATCAAAAAATGATATGAAATGAGTCGGATTGAAATTAAAAAGAACAAATTGTAACTCTCGATGAATTTTCCGAAGTCTTCGCAATAGGGAAGGAAAATCTGTGCCGATGTCCTTCCCATACTCTCCGAGACTATCCGCAAACAGTGCAACTTTCGTGAATCCGGTTTCGTTTACCATCAATTCACATTTTTTGAAAAGAGAATCCATGGAAAAACTTTTAAATTTTGGGAACATTAGCCGTTCGGAACAATATGTACAGGAATAATTGCACCCCTCGGAAATCAAGAGTTTGATAAACTGGTCATAAAAAGTTGCTTCGGCTTGTGGGTTCGATTTCTTATAAGCTGCAACATCGTCGTACAACTTCGGTTCTATGAATATCGATGACATGTCATCGAGTTTGATCTTGTCTCCAAAAATCGCCTCTAATTTAAGCGCATCATCTTTCCAGTTAACAATTTTCCCATCGAAGCCATCTGCTAAGAACTCAGGGTCAATATCAGGCATGCATCCCGCAACGATGACCTCCGTATCATATCCATTCACGTAGCGTTGAATCTCACTCAAGGAATTATCTCGGACATCTTGCCGAAAAGAACAGGTCCAGATTATTGAATAGTCTGCTTCCTCAGGCGAGTTTACCAGCATATGTCCATTTGCAGTAATATACGCCATATACTGGAGTACTTTTTGCTTTCTCATTACGCAAGTATTCAGCCCTTTTATATATACGCGCATAGCTAGTCACCCCTTCTCGTCAATCCTTACACAAAAATGGTACATTATTGAGCATTGTACCATTCTATTGTCAATCGGATGCCTTCTTGCAAAGAAATCATAGGAGAAAAAACAATATCCTTCCTGGCCTTATTGATACTTACCATCCGGACAGGGAGCGCGACCGGTTTAGTTGCATCAAAAATCACATTAATTTGATCATGTCCTGCAAATTTAAGAATGGTGTTAACAACTTCTCGGATAGGTACGCTTTGCCCAAAACCGATATTGACCGGGTCGGCATCAGCTTTTTTTTCTAATAATGTGAGGCAACCCTGAACAAGGTCGGTCACGTACAAGAAGTCGCGCACTTCCTCCCCCGTGCCCCACACGAGGAAAGGGTTTTCCTTGGCCACGGCGCGGCGAATAAGAGCTGGAATAACGTGGCTGGTGGCCGGTTCGAAATTGTCGCGAGGCCCATATACTGCCGTTGGACGACAGATGGCTACGCCCATGTCCGCATTATGAGCCGTGAATTCCGCTAGGCGCTCCAGGTAGCGTCGCATCCACCCGTACCCGAAATATCCCGGATACGGCGGGCCGGACCACATCTCCTCTTCGCGAACGGGGTGTTCGGTCGGCGGGTAGACCGTGCTGCTGCTGAAGACGAGCATCCGTTTGACCCCGGAGCCCCAGGCGGCTTCCAGCATCTGCGAGGTCTGCACCAGGTTGCCGGTAATGGAGGCCATCACCCCAGCGGCGCCGATCCCCGCAGCCCCGACAGAACCTGCGGCGTGGATGACATAGTCAACATCGCGGCAGACCGCAAGGCAATCTTCCTTGCGGGTCAGATCGACCTGAATGGCTTCTAGGTTTGGATGTTGGACGTACAGGGAGCGGCGATGAGTAGTGGTCCGAACACGCGCTCCCAGGGCGAGTAATGCGTCCACAAAGTGGGATCCCACGAATCCTGCCCCGCCGGTTACGAGCACTTTGGCGTTATTGTAGAACAATGAAAACTCTGCTTGAGATGTTCATCTACGCGAAGATGTCGTAACGCCGGTCGCCAGCTTCTCGGTTGGCCTTGTACCATTCAATCACTTCACGCACGCCTTCCTTCAGGGAAATCCGAGGGGTGAAGCCGAGTTCGCGTGAGCGAGCCACATCCAAGATGCGTTTGGCATCACCCGTAGGTTTGGATGTATCCCAGACCACTTTGGGCTTCATGTCCAGCTGATCAACGATCACCTCGACAAGCTGCCGGATGGAAACGCCTTCACCACTCCCGATATTGATGGGTTGCTGAGGTGCTTTTTCGGCGACAAGCAACATACAGCGGGCCACGTCGCGAGCATGTATGAAATCGCGCACAGGGGATCCGTCGCCCCATACGGTCAGCTCCGGCTCGCCGGAGAGGGCTCGGCGGATTAGTGAGGGTACCACCATTGCATTCTGTGAGTCGAAATTATCGAAGGGACCGTAAACGTTGGCTGGGCGGACGATAGTTAGGTTTTCCAACCCGTACTCCTTACGGCAGGCCTCCACGTGCAATTCACCGGTACGTTTGGCCCATCCACCATAGAAGTCGTTAGGCGAGGGGAAGGATTTCCACACTTCGTCCTCGTGCATCACTTCCGAGGGGGAATATACGGCAATGGAGCTGGCATAGAGATACCCCCCCACGCCCTGCTTGCGAGTGGCTTCAAGCAGGTTGAAGGCCAGGCCAATGGTGGGAACCAGGAAACTTGCGGGTTTGGTGGTGGTCACTTTGGGCGAGCCTTTCACGCCAAGCATGTTGAAAACGAAGTCCTTGCCCTTACAGGCCGAGAGGCAGTTTTCAGGCTGCATCATGTCGGCGCGGGTGAACTCAGCGTCCGGGTGCGCCCGGGCGGGGTCGTCAAGAGAGGCGATATGCACCTCGGCACCTTGCTCCAGAAGCAACTCAACCAAGGGGATGCCGATGAGGCCTGTACCTCCGGCAACCAACACGCGTTTATTTTTGAAGTACATGATGTGCCTTATGTTTTAGCGTTGGACGTCCGCAGTGTAGAGGTAGTCCCCTTTCTTGTTGCCGTACCAGACGACCTTGCGCATCCAGTCCTCCCAGGAGGACCAGGATGTGTCTGCGCTTTTTATCCGGTAGGTCGCCGGATTGTCCATCTCCGAAACGGAGAGGCTCGTTTCTCCGGCCAAGGCGGCTCGGTAAGCCCCGTACACATCGTGCTCCAAGCGGAGTTCGGATTCCTCCACGATGAAGGGCTGCTTCACCAGAGCCTGGTTCAGGGCTACGGCGTCGCTCAGAAATGCCGGAATTTGCTCCATTCGTTTCAGGCAGACCCGTGAAAGGGCTTCCTCGGCCTCCTGGTAAAACCTGGGCAGCTTGCCGTCGCGGCTTAAGGTGATGAAGACGTATTCGTCATGGGGCCAGAAAATACCCAGGCACTCAGATGCGCCGAAGTATTCTGGCGCTCCCCGTGATACCGCACGGGCCTGCTCGAAAAAAAAATCCCTGATTTCGCCCAGCAGCGGCGCAGCCTCGTCCGATTCCAGAAAGGCTTCAACAAGTTCGTGGCAGGCCAGGCCGTGGTGGGCCTGCAGGAGCAGCATGGGAATCTGCAACAGCTTGTCGAAGTACAGAAGCGCCGTCATCCAAGAGAAGGCTCGGGTTCGCACCCAGTCTTCCACAGGCATGGTGCCCGTGCCCACCACCAGCACCTGGGTTTCGGCCACGTCGTCATCCTCCATGGCCAGGGCGCCATGGATGTTGATGACCTTGGATTCCACGGTGACCATGTCGTGGAGACGCTGGTACTCAGGTGCGCCCATGCGGGCGTTGGGCAGGATGGACAGGTTGATGAACTGTATGCGGTTGTGCTGCCCGCCAACGACGATCTCCGAGACCCCTTCAGCGAATGACCGGTAGGTCTCCCCAGGCAAGGCCAGGATGAGATCGGTGTACGTTTCCACCTTTGCTGCGGCAAACCGGCTTTGCAGCTCTTGGAAGGCTTGGGTGGAGATGTTTTGGCGCCCCACCAGTTCCAGGGCAGTGGGGTTCATTGTCTGCATGGCCAGGGTTACACCCTTGTTCAGACCGCCACGCGAGAGGATCTCCTGAATTTCGAAGGAGCGTTCCGCCGCGTTCTTGGTGTTCTGCACCGACAGGGCCTGGGGATAGCCATACTCAGCCTTGATCTCTGCCACCATAGCCGCGATGTCCCGGTCTCGCTTGAACATGCCGAAGTTGCCGTCGCAGCAGAATATGAATTCAACCTTGCTGCGGGCGAACCACAAGGCTTCGCGCCGCAGGCGGTCCATTTCGAAATGATGCACCTTGGAGGCATTGGCCGAACCCCAATCGCAGTAGGCACAGGTGAAGGGACAGCCACGGTTGGTTTCCCAGACACCGAGCCATTTATGCTCGGGATGGGCGGCCATAAGTTTGTCAAAGACCCCTTCCAGGTAAGGCGACGGTATAGTGGAGTAGTCTTCCAGCCGGGGAGCCCGCGGGGTGGAGCGGAATCTGCCGTTCTCCAGCCAGCTCACGGAGGGGATGGCGGAAAAATCCCGCCCCGGAAGGGCCTCGAGCACCGAGAGGAAGGTCTGCTCCCCTTCGCCATGGCAGGCCAGATCGATGAAGGCATGCTCGTGTAGGTAGTCCTCAGCCCTGTCGGGCACGTGAGGGCCGCCGAAGACTATGAAGATGCCGGGCCGGGCGCGTTTAAGCTCCCGGGCGATCTTGAGCGAGAGGTTGTGATTCCAGACGTAGACGCTGAAGGCGGCCACGTCGGTCTCAAGCATGCTCTCCACGGCCTGGATCCAGGGCTGGCGCTGGTAGAGTGGGTCCAGAAAGACGTAGCGGCAGGGCCTTGCGGCGTGCCGCTGGACATACGCCTGCAAGAGCCCGACGGAATACGGGAAATAGCAGGCGTCCGCGAAGCTGTTGCCTATCTGCACGAACCCGACGCGCAGGCGCTCGTCGGGTGTTGCCTGGGCCACCGCATCCATGGAGCTAGGCGCTTTCAAGCTTACGGCGCACGGTTTCCCGGATGGAGGCGGCGTCGAGCCCCAACATGCTGCGCATGTCTCCCACCCGTCCGTAGCAGGTGCAGAACTCGTCGCGCAGGCCGTAACCGGTGACGCGCAGCTCTGGGATGTCGGCCAGGGCTTCCTTGAGGCCGAAAGCATCGTGGAAGGACAGGATGTGCGTATCGCGGAAGCGTTCCACGGTAGCGGCGTCCAGGGGCTTGATGGTGTGGTGGTAAACCAGGTTGACCGCCAGATCCTTGCAGGCCTCGAACACTTCGCCCAGAAGGGGGCCTGCGGTCATCACCGTCACCGTCGAACCCTCATCCTTGAGCACAACGGCCTTGCCGGGCGCCACAGGGATGTCTACCCCGTGGGGAAAGTCCGAGAGTCGAAAATATGTAGGGTTGCCGTTGTTGTAGTGGCTGCGCAGCAACACGTCGAGTTCCTTGCGTGAGCCGGGCTGCAGCACTTCCATGCCGGGCAGCAGGCGCAGGATGGCCAGGTCGGTATAGCAATGGTGGGAAGGACCGTCCCAGGCATAGTCGAAGGTGGCGCCGCAGGTGAGGATGTTGGCCGGGAAGCGGTTGTAGCACAGGTCCAGCTTGATCTGTTCGTAGCTGCGCTCGGTGAGGAAGGGGGCAATGGTGTGCACGAAAGGGGTCAATCCCTGGGCGGCCATGCCTCCGGCCATGCTGATGAGCGTGTTCTCACATATGCCCATGTTATAGAAGCGATGGGGGTGGCGTTCCTTGAATTCGTTGAACAGATAGACGCTGACATCACCTAGCAGGATGACAATGGATCCATCCGTGGTGGCCAGATCCATCACTGTGTCTTTGAACTGCTTTCTCATTGGGCCACCTCAAGTTCGGCCAGCAGCGCCGCAAGTTCGTCGTCCTTGGGCGAACGGCGGTGCCAAGCGTAATGATTTTCCGTCATGGAGGGGCAGCCATAACCCTTGGTGGTATTGGCCACGATGGCCCTGGGCCTGTCGTTTTTGGCTTTCAGGGCCGCGGTGAGGGCGGGGACGTCGTGGCCGTCCACTACTGCCACCTCGCAATCGAACCCCGCGAAGTGAGCGGCTGGATCCTCGATTTGCAGGCCGCGCGCATGGGAACGATTATTGTCGTAAATGACGGTCAGGTTGTTGAGCTTCTGGTCCACGGCCACAAGCACGGCTTCCCACACGCTGCCTTCGTTGGCTTCGCCATCTCCCACCAGGGTGTATACCCGCTGGTCCGTGCCCTTTATCTGGAAGGCCATTGCCACGCCCACGGCCAGGCCGATGCCGTGGCCAAGCGAGCCGGTGGAGGCTTCCACGCCAGGAATCTTGGTGCGGTCCGGGTGGCAGCCGAAGCGGGCGTTGAGCGCGCCGTAGGTGTAGACCTCCTCCATGGACACGTAGCCCATCTGGGCCAGGAGGGTATACTGGGCCAGCGAGGCGTGACCTTTACTCAGGATGAACACGTCCCGGCCGGGCATGTCCGGCTGGGCGGGGTTGTGACGCATCACCGAGTAGACGGCGGTCAAGGCCTCTACCACGGAAAAACACGACGGGATGTGGCCATGGCCGGTGTGCCGGGCGATTTGCAGAATCTCGCGGCGGATGGCTTTGCATGATTCCAGCATTATTCGATCTCCAGATAAGACATGCGGGCGGTCATGGGGAAGCGCTGCAAGCGGATGTTGCGGAGCCCGAGGACTTCGTCCAGGGCCAAAGTTTCGCCGGGAAAGATGTCGTCGGAAAGTTCGTCGAACACCAGGATGGATCCCTTGCACAGATGGGGCAGAATGGCTTCCAGGGCTACTTTGGTGGGCTCGTAGATATCCAGGTCGAAGATAGCCATGGAGACCACGGTCTCGGGCTGGCGGGCCAGGTATTCGCTCACGGTCTGGCGTACATCGCCCTTGACCAACTCGAACTTTTTGAGGTGGCTAATGGGGTTCAGTTCTTCCTGAAGGGACAGGATTTCAGATAGGTGGGCTTCGTAGCCGCTAGGCACGGAATAGGCGCCTTCATCGCAGCCGGAGCGTTCACCGTCCTTGTCGCTGACTCCGGCGAAACCTTCGAAGGTGTCGAAGCCGATGATTTTACGGTGGCGGTTGAAAGGCTCGAAGATACCACGCAGGGCGGAGAGGATGGACAGGCTCTGGCCCCAGCGCACGCCGAACTCGATGATAACGCCGTGGGTGTTCACCAGCTTCTTGTACAACTCGTAGAAGAACAGCATTCGCGTCATGGTCTTCGAGGGAACGTACAGCGCGGAGTTATGCGCCAGCTCGCCAGTGGGCAGTGGGGTGTTGTGCAGGCATTCGGCGAATCGCTCGTACCCGTTCTTTTCCTGGCTGCTGGACATGAAAATGGCCTGATGCTCTTTGGTCTTCATTATTTGGTCCACCTTGATTGGTTATCCCGCCACCATGTGGCGGTTCTGGCGATGCCTTCAGCCAGCGGCGTTTCGCTCCGCCAACCCAGGAGCCGCTGGGCCTTGGTACAATCCAGGCCCCGGAAGGCGATGGTCGTGGGCTGGTCGCCCAGGTAGACCACGCTGCCGGGGGTATGTCCAGCAGAGGCGAGCGCCAGGCACACTATGTCCGCCACCGTGGCTGGCCGGCCCGAGCCGATGTTGAAGCATTCGAATTCGAGGTCCGCCCGAAGGAGCTCCACGATGGCCAGGCCGAAATCCGTATGAAAAATGACGTCCCGACTCACCTGGGGCGCTCCCCACACCTCGAAAGGGTCGAGCCGGGCCTCGGCCTTTCGGATAAGAGCGGGAATGACGTTGGCTGTGGCCGGATCAAACCGTGAGAAGGGGCCGTATATGTTAGCCGCCCGAACAACGCCGAAGCGCATGCCCGTGGTCTTGTGCCAGAACAGGCACAGTTTCTCAAGGTAGCGCATAGCCCAGCCCACGCCCATATAGGCCGGGTGCGGGTCCTGGTTGAGGTCAAGATCCTCTTCCGAGATGAATCCATCGAAGGGTTGGTATACCGTGGCCGATCCAACGAAAACAATCTTGCCAATGCTGGCTTGGTGGAATGCCTCCAGCATGGCGGCATTCATGGCGAGGTTGGCGTTCACCGATTCCCAGGGCCGGTTCCTGAGCCCGGCCGAGCCAACCGAGACGGCGGCGGTCATGACAGCCGCAGTGCAACCAGCCACGACCCTGCGGCAGTCTTGTTCCAGGCGCAGATCGGCCTGGACGAGTTCCACTCGGTCGTTTCTCAACTGAGGCTTGGTGTGATTCCAGCAGGCCCGTATGCGTGTCTCGGGGCAGAGCGCCAGCAGTTGTTCCACGACGCCCATACCTGCTGCGCTTGATGCTCCTGCAATGAATACGGTCTGCCCGGCCAAGGAATCCATTCGTTTCAGGCCCGCCGTCAGCGCGTCAGGAAGGTGCCGTGGCGCACGCGTTCACGCCAGTAGTCCAGCAAATCCTGCATGGTCTTTTCAAATGGGATGCGAGGCTCCCAGCCAGTGTGGTTCCTAAATTTGGAGGTGTCGGGAATCTGGAGGTCGGCGTCCAAGGGGCGCAGGCGCAAAGGTTCCTGCTCCACGCGGATGTCATCGCGCCGGGTAGAGATGGACACCAAATGGGCCAGCATGTCGCCCACTCCGCAGGAAAAGCTTCCGCCGATGTTGTAGCACTGGCCAGGTATGGGATTCACCGTCACCAGCAGGTGATAAGCTCGCACGGCGTCACGAACGTCAGCCCAGGTTCGAAGCGACTCCAGGTTGCCGGTTTTCACCACTGGGGGGATGAGTCCGGCCTCAATCATGGCGATTTGCTTGGCGAAGGTTGACTCGGCGAACACATCACCACGACGCGGACCAGTGTGAGTGAACATGCGGGTAACTAAGCATTTCAAACCGTGAGCCTCGGCAAAGTACTGCCCGATCATATCCGTGCCGATCTTGGAGATAGCGTAAGGCGAAGCCGGGTGGAAGGCGCAGAACTCGTTTATGGGCAGCTTGTCCCGGCTGACTCGGCCGAAAACCTCCGAGGAGGAGCAGACATGAATAACTGGATCAACACCTTCGGTACGCAGAATGACTTCCAGCAGGCGGTGGGTACCAAGGATGTTGGTGTCGTAGGTCTGGATGGGGGAGGTAAAGCTGGTGGAAGGATAACTCTGGGCCGCCAGATGAAAGACGTAATCAGGTTGCACAGCCTCCATCACCCGCCCCAGGGAAAAAGAGTCGGTTAGGTCACCATCATGGAAATAGACCCTGTCGCACTGGTTGACCCGTTTCAACAGATGAGAAACATTGTCGAGAGGGCTGCGCCAGCGGCACATGCCGTGTACATCCCAATCGGTTTTTTCCAGAAGGTAGTCGGCCAGATGGGAACCGACCATGCCGGTAATGCCGGTGATCAGAGCGCGCGGGGTCATAAGTTCTCCATGAAGGCGCATCGCGGGAATATAAATCGAAGAAGATGTTC
This sequence comes from Desulfovibrio sp., assembly GCA_016208105.1. Taxonomy (NCBI): domain Bacteria; kingdom Pseudomonadati; phylum Thermodesulfobacteriota; class Desulfovibrionia; order Desulfovibrionales; family Desulfovibrionaceae; genus Desulfovibrio; species Desulfovibrio sp. The sequence continues at coordinate 32,207 of JACQYS010000025.1, read as the reverse complement.
GACAATATTGCTGCTCAAGCTAGACTGTGGGGCCATATGCGAAGCTTCAGGACGAGTCAAGGATCTTCCCAAAGGATAGTCCTGTTGATTTTCGTGAGTTTAGTCGCAAGGTTTTAATCATAAGGACGGCCGTTTCTTCGATGAGGAAGCAATTTGTGTCTTCAACAAGCTTAGTCTTGAACGAGTAATACAAACAGAGCGTGACGTTTGGCCGGTGTCTGCAAACGGAGCAACAGGTGGCGGGTTGAATTTACGAAATTCATGATTTAGGCGGCTGGGAGGTGAAAGTTGAGGCTTAAACACCACGTTACTGAATTAATGTAGGCAAGTTGGTCTTCAAGGATATCTTTGTAAATAATCGTAGAGCCAGCCGAGTGCTGTTTGGGCATGCGACAAAGCATCGAGCGCATGCCTTTCCTAGTGACAGCACGCTACCAGATTGGGATTGCATCGTCTGACCATTTTGGATCTGAACAGCGAAGAGTTAAGCAAATATATTGAAGTTGGTGCGGGATATTGGACAGTTCGCTCAGTTGTAGCCCTCAAGTGAGGAGGACGGCCTACGATGTCCGAGCGAAGTAAGTTTTCTGCAGAGTTAAAAGCCAAGGTGGCTCTAGAGGCCTTGATAGACGATTTCACCTTATCTGAACTGGCGAGCAAGTAAGACGTGCACCCCACGACGATCGCGTCCTGGAAGCGCCAAGCCAGGGACAGCAGAATGTCGGCATTCTCCGGGAAGGCCGCTGCCGTGAGGAAGGATGGCTAGGCGAGATCCACGATCTGCATGCGAAGATCGGCCAACTGACCGTGAAAAAGGATTCTTTTTGGAGAGTACCTTCGCACGACGGTGAGTCGGAAGCGGAGGCGTGGGAGTGTCGAAACTGGTCATCCAAGCCTCGTTATCTCCCGGCAATGCTGGGTCCTCGGCTTGCCACGGTCCTCACTGCATCATCGCCCCAAGAGAGTGTCATGAATCGTGGGCTGATACGTATCAATGATGCCCAGTTTCTGGGTGCGCCCACTAACAGCTCATGCCAGGCGACTCCATTTCAAGAATCAGGGCATCTTGGTGGGGGGCGAGTTCGACGTTTGATGCGCAAGATTGAGCTGACGGCGATTTACTAGAAGCCCAGGACGCCCCACACCCTGATCACAGGGTCTACCTGTATCTTTGCGAGGGATGCGAATTGATCGACCGAATCATGTGTGGTGTGCGGACTTCACGTATGTACCGATGAAGCGGGAATTCTTGTACTTGTTGGCGATCATGGATTGGCACAGCCGGGCTGTGCTATCCTGAAGGCTGTCCAGCATCATGGACACGAGCTTCTGTGTTGCGTTCTTGGAAGAGGTCATGAATCGATATGGAGTTCCAAAAAACTTCAACACTGACCAGGGAGCGCAATTTAGCCTCCAGGTATTTACTCAGGTGTTTAAAACGCAGGAGTCTCTTTTTTCATGGACGGCAAAGGGCGCTGGACGGACAACGTCTTCAGCCTACGCGCTGTTGGGCTCGGTGAGGTGGGTATGCCTCTACCTGAAAGAGCTTGAGACCGGAAGCCAGACGCGGCGGGCGTTTGAACACTGGGGCCATTTCAACGAACAGCGGTTCGTGGATGTCTACCGGGAAGAAACGGCCTCACTGAAGGAGGCATAACAATCAACCGGCCAATAGTTTAGAAACGCCGCCAACCTGTCCAACTTATCGGGACACAGCAGGCCGCGCTTCATCGAGGGCAACGATCTGTATTTTACTCAAAGAGTAACTGGCAGGCCAATCTACGAGCTTAATTTTCCCCTTCTGGTGCGATCCGAGCATATTGTACATAATGAAAATAACAATATTATGGCTGTATTGTCTGGAGAACGTCGCCAGCTGGTATATTACATCTGAGTAATGCTGTGTTAGGTGTATAATTTACCACTTATTCATCCTGGGCACATTCAAAGACGATTGCTATTTCTACCTCAATGCCTTCTCATTGTTTCATGGTCATTTATCCCTGGGAGTCAACTAGGAAAGTGCGTAAGTGTAATAAATAATCGACCTGATAATAGTATACTCTAACGTGTATTAATTGTGATGAGAAGAATTTTCTTGGTAAGATTGGAGGTGGTCCGCATGGATTGAATAATAATGATGAGATTAGATAAAGGCTAAGAAAGCAGTGCTCCTACCTCCCCCTGGCCTGGTACCTATTAATCTTCGTCTCAAGCCGCCTGGAAAGCTCAGTTAAGACAAAGCAAATCACGAAATAGAGCAGGGCCACGGTCAGGAATATCTCGAAGGGGGCCTTCATGGTCCGGCTGTTCACCTGTGTGGCCGCTTTGGTGAGTTCCCCGACTCCGATGATATAGGCCAGGGAAGTGTCTTTGGTGAGGGAGACGAACTGATTCACGAAGGACGGGACCATGTTGAAGAGCGCCTGGGGAAGGATGATGTGGATCATGGTCTGAGTGTGCGTGAGCCCGGAACCACGCGCTGCCTCCATCTGCCCTTTGGGCAGGGACAGTACGCCCGCACGCACGATTTCGGCAATGTAGGCGCTGGTGAACACGATGAGCGCCAAGATAGCCGACTGCCAATCCGGCAGGCTGCGTCCAAAAAGTACCGGAGCCAGGAAATAGAACCAGAAGATCACCATGAGAAGCGGGGTTCCCCGGATGATTTCGATGTAGACCATGGCCGGATATTTGAGCGCAGCCCGCTTCGAGAGTCTGCATACGCCGATAATGAGCCCCAGCCAGAAGGCTCCGAAGATGCCGCCCAGGGCCATGAGGATGGACATGGCCAGGCCGCCAAGTGGACCCGTGGGGTATGCGCCCCAGAGAAAGAAGCCAAAGTTGTTCCAGACGACATCCCAATGCATGGCCGACCGCTACCTTGCCGTGCGCAAAACGCGCAGATTGTACTGTTGGATGGTGAAGGAAACGGTGAGTGAAATAGTCAGGTAAATGAGTGTCGTGACCGTGAACGCCTCCAGGCCATGGAAAGTGTGAGCCTCGATCTGGCGTGCCATGTAGGTCAACTCGGCCACGCCGATGGTCATGACCAGAGACGAGTTCTTGATGAGGTTCAGGAACTGGGAAATGAGCGGCGGTACTATGATTCTAAAAGCCTGAGGGAGAATGACGTAGCCCATGGCCTGAATGAAGGTGAGCCCGCAGGCGCGCGATGCCTCGAGTTGCGTTTTGGGGATGGCAAAGATTCCCGAGCGCAGATCCTCGGCAATAAAGGCCCCGGTGTAAAATGTCAGGGCGATGACGCCGCAGGCGAATTCCTGGTCAACGCTGTTGAGCCAATTGGTCGCGAATTCAGGGAGTATGGTGTAAGAACCGAAATACCAGAAGAAAATTTGAACGAGAAGCGGCGTGTTGCGAAAGAATTCGATGTAGGTCCAGGATATCCACTCCAGAGGTTTGAGCCTGGAGAGGCGCATGATGCAGACCAGCGTGCCAAGAGCCAGAGAAAAAGCGATGGCGAGCCCGGATATTTTGAGGGTGGTTACAAGGCCGTCGACGATCCAGTCGCCGTACTGGCCTGAAACCACAAGACCGAAATCAAATTGATACGCCAACGTGCTGCTCCAGTAGCTAAGACCGTCGTGAGCCGGCCATGAATGCCGGGGGGCGTGATGCCCCCCGGCTGGTGTAAACGCCGTTTAGGGCCAAAGCTCCATGGTCCAGGTCAGGGGGATGTAGTTCTTGGTGTCCTTGCCGAACCACTTGTCGTAGACCTTTTTGTACTCGCCGGACTCCCACATCTCCATCAGTGAGATGTTGACGAAGTCACGGAATTTGGAGTCGTTCTCGATCAGACCGAACCCGTAAGGCTCGGGGGAGATGTAGTCGCCCACGATGTCCCAGGCGTCGGGCTTGTCGTCAGAGTATTTAAGCCCAACCAGGATGGCTTCGTCGGTGGTGACGGCTTCGACCTTCCCCTGCTTGAGGGCCAGGAAGGCCTCGGGGTAGGTTTCAAAGGAGACGATGGTGGCGGAAGGCTCTGCTTTCTTGGCGTTCTGCTCGGAGGTGGAGCCCTTCACGGAGCCGATCTTTTTGCTGGCAAGGTCCTTCACTCCCTTGATGGGACCGCCCTTTTTCACAAGCAGGCGTTGACCGGTCATGAAATAGGTGATGGAAAAGTCCACCTGACCCTCGCGGTCTTTCTTGTGGGTCATGGTGGCAGCCACGATGTCCACTTCGCCCTGGGTGAGCATTGGGATGCGGGTCGAGGAGGTGACGGCCTTGACGTCGAGTTTCACGCCAAGTTTGTCAGCCAAAAATTTCATGATGTCGATTTCAAAGCCGACGATCTGCTTGGTTTTCTCGTCAACGTAGCCGAAGGGAGGCTGCGAATCCTTCACCCCGGCGATCAGGGTGCCTCGTTTCTTGATGTCGTCGATCTTGCCCGCAAAGGCGGGGGAAACAAAAAGGGCCAGGGCCAGAATGGCCGTAAGGGCCACGGCAAGACGTTTCATCGAAAACCTCCTCCTGAGTTGATGTTGTTAGAGGATTTCCTTGAGGAAAGCGCGTGTGCGCTCGTGTCTGGGGTTCTTGAAGAACTCTTGGGGCGGCCCGCTCTCGATGATTTCCCCGCCGTCCATGAAGATGATGCGGTCGGCCACTTCGCGCGCAAAACCCATTTCATGGGTGACGCAGAGCATGGTCATGCCGTCGCGGGCCAGGTCCTTCATGACGTTCAGAACTTCATTGATCATCTCCGGGTCGAGAGCGGAGGTGGGCTCGTCGAAAAGCATGACCTTGGGGCGCATGGCCAGGGCACGGGCAATGGCAACCCGCTGCTGCTGGCCTCCGGAAAGCTCAGCCGGAAATTTGTGCGCCTGATCATGGATGCCGACCCGCTCCAGGAGGTCAAGGGCGAGACGTTCGGCTTCAGACTTGTCCGCCTTGCGCACCTTGATGGGCGCCAACGTAACGTTTTTCAGGACTGAGAGGTGCGGGTACAAATTGAACTGCTGGAAGACAATTCCGATTTCGGCGCGCAGCAGGTTGACGTCCACGGTGCGGTCATGGATGTCCTTGCCGTCGAAATTGATCGTACCGCGCTGGTATTCCTCCAGTCGGTTCACACACCGGATGAGAGTGGATTTACCCGAACCGGAGGGGCCGCAGATGACCAGGACCTCGCCCTGCTCGACTGATTCCTCGATGCCCTTGAGCACGTGGAAATCCCCGTACCACTTGTGGACATCCTTGAATTCTATCATGGGCATTGGACGGTCACCTCGCGGAATGAAATGGCAATAATGCTAAACCCCAGGAGATTACCCGGTTGTGGCCTCTTGTCAAGAATGCCAGGCGACGGGCGCTAATCTTGGAACCAAGTGTCTGGGTATCCATGAGAAAAGGCTACGCAGGGAATGGAACCCGATCTTCCAAGAGCGACGCAACAGCCAGGACCGAACATCAGCATAAAGAAGCTATTTCCGGTTGTCCGGTGACTAGGCAGACGGTCAACCCGATAGCCGCTCTCGGGCAGGCGAGTTTCAACCGAAGACACTCTTCGTCCGGCGTGTTGTCTGAAAGAGCACGCGCACAAGGCTCAATTACTGTGGAGGAAGCGTCGACCGCTTTGCGCAGATAACGGCAAACCACATCAACGATCTCTCGTGCCGCTTCCACGGTCTCTGCCTCGGGGAGGTCCTCGCCCGCGGCTGCGCGGCTTATTATCGAAAGCATGTCCGGGCCAAGGTGCAGGGTGAACCGAAGCATTGCGTCTTCCTCGATGAAAATTCCTGAAGAGAAGCCCAGGGTGAGGCCCTCGAGTTCGTTCGCTGAGAGTTCACCCTGGGCCTTGAGGGGACAATGGGCGAAACGAAGGAATGCCCTTTCAATCGAGGTGATGAGCACGTCAAGCAGGTCACAGTCGCAACGATGGCTGTAAAGTCTGGCTAATTTGGCCCGACGGCGGTTTTCGCGCGCGATGTATCTTCCCAGCATGTCGCTGAATTGTTCGGAACTGAGGTGGCCAAGCATCAGCAAGGCTTCGCCAAGGTGAATCTGATTTACTCGCTGGCGAAAAAGCAATGAGTCCAAATCTCGTTTCGGAACAAACCCATTGAGGACGGCGAGTTCACCAAAACTCAAATCAGTTTCGCGCTGCAAACCAAGAACAATATTCACCTGTTGCTGGGTGAGCAGTCCCGCTTCGAGGGCATACGTTCCAAGTCGGTGGTTCGTTTCGGCCTGGAAAGCTGTTGCCTCATCGATTTGCTGCTGGGTGATGATCCCCTGTTCCAGCAGGAAAGCACCAAGAAACTGAAAGTTCATGCGCCCTCCGGCTTTGCCGGGTGGGATGATTTCGCGCCGGGTGTGGACTTGGCGTGTGCTGTTTTGGCCTGGGCGGCTTTCTTTTTCAAGAAAGTGAGGAACTTCTCTGCCTCTGGAAAGTCGGGGCGGACATCCAGGGCTCGGGCGATCATTTTGCCGGCAGGAACGGCGCGGCCTTTTTCATAAAGGGCCCTGGCAAGGTTGTAGAGCAGGTGCTCGTCCGTCGGGCTTAACTTGAGGGCCTTGGCGTAGTGGCCGAGAGCCTGGGAATACATGCCGTTTTTGCGGAGCTGTATGCCGAATTCGTTGAAAAGGTGTTTGTAGTCAGGGCTAAATGTCCCTTCGAGCCTGGACAGTTTGCGGAATACGATATCCGCGTTGGGCGCGTCTCCCCGCTCCAGGTAGGTGAGGCCGAGGCCAAAAGAAGCACGGATGTGGTTTTCGTCTATGCGCAAGGCGTTCTTGTATTCGAATTCGGCGGTAAAGAGCTGGTCCTGCTCGCGGCAACGGTCCGCGTTGTCCACTACCCGTTCCAGCGCGGCCAGGGCGGGGAGGACCTTGTCGTGGTATATGTGCGGGGCAGGGATGAATTTCTCGAAGAGCTCTTCCTTGGTTATCTGATGCTTTTCATTCAAGGGAACGTACTGCGTGCTCAGCGGTTGGTATTCGATCATGCCGTCAGATGTTTCCACCGCGAACACATGAACCGCTTGCTTGACCCTGCGTTTGGTTGCGCCGAAGCCGACCGTGGTGACGGTCTCGGTGGAAAAGACCCCGCGTAAGGGCTGCGCGGGGGTTTTTTTGGTGTTTTGCTGAGCCATGGCGGTATTGTGATCCTTATATCAACGTCTCGGTAGTGTCCACGTCGGGCGCAGCTGACCGAAATTGCTGGTGACCTTCGGCCAGGCCTTGGCTATAGTTCCGGCGACATGAACCAGGATCTCGGAAATCTTCGCATAAACCGTTCCGCTTCACCGCAGCAGCCCGCTCGGAGAAAGATTGGCCGGTGGGTTTGGGTGCTGGCTGCAGCAATAGTGCTCTTGAGCGCGTGGTGGATCATGCCCCGCAAGTACGAAGTGGAAACGGCCCAGGCCGGACTTGTCTACCCAACGAGGTCCTTCACCCTGGTGAACGCAACTGGTTACGTTGTGGCCGACCGCAAGGCCGCCGTGGCCGCAAAGGTCACCAGCACCTTGATATGGCTCGGGGTGGAGGAAGGAAACCGAGTGAAGGCCGGACAGCTGATCGCCAAGCTTGAAGCCCTGGACGTGTCTGCCGCCTTGGTCAAGGCCCAGGCCGACTTGAATGCCGCTGAATTCAACGTGGATGTGGCCAAGGCCGAGCTTGCCGATTCCAAACTCAACCTCGACCGGTTCAAGAAGCTCGTGGACCAGGCCTTGGTGGCTCGGGCTGATTACGACACCGCAGTGGCTCGCTACCATAAGGCCAAGGGAGCCTACGGCAACGCGGTGCGGCAGGTGGCTTCTTTCACGGCCGCCTTGGATGTGGCAAGAGCCCAGGCGGGCTACACCGAGATACGGGCTCCCTTTGACGCGGTTGTGCTCACCAAGAGCGCCGATGTGGGCGACATCGTGACTCCCATCGGCGCCTCCACCACATCCAAAGCCTCGGTTGTTACCCTTGCGGACCTTGGGTCTTTGCAGGTCGAGGCAGATGTGTCCGAATCCAATTTGGCCAAGGTGCGGACGGGTCAGCCCACGGAGATCATGCTGGACGCTTTCGGCGAGGAGCGCTTCCCGGGCTATGTGCACATGGTGGTGCCCACTGCGGACAAGACCAAGGCAACGGTCATGGTCAAGGTTCGTTTCGACACGCTCGACCCCCGGGTGCTCCCCCAGATGAGCGCCAAGGTGGCCTTTCTGGAGCGTGCGCCATCGTCGGAAGAAAGAAACCCCCGATTGGCGGTGCCACTGAAGGCAGTGGTGGGAGTTGCCTCTGGCAAAGCCGTGTTTGTGGTGAGGGACGGGGTGGCCCGATTGGCTCTGGTAAAGGATGGAATGGCTCTTGGAGATATGCTGGAGATTGTCGAAGGTATACAGCCAGGTGACCGGGTGGTCCTTTCCCCACCGTCCTCGTTAAAGGACGGCGACAAGATAGCGGCGGCCACAAAGTGACCGGGGACGCCCTTTCTTCTTCAGGTGCAGGCACGCCCGGAACCTCTGACGCCAGTTCGCGGAACGCGGAAATCCTGATCGAAATCAGAGGGCTCACAAAAACCTACCAGCGCGGCGGACAAGTGATCCCGGTACTAGCAGACATCTCCTTCGACATCGAACGCGGGGAGTTCCTGGCTCTCATGGGGCCTTCGGGTTCTGGCAAGTCCACACTGCTCAACTGCCTGGCAGGCATCGACCGGGTCGATTCAGGCAGCATCGCAGTCAACAGCCAGGATATTACCCTGCTCGGCGAAACGGAGCTGGCCGAGTGGCGAAGCCAGAGCGTTGGCTTCATCTTCCAGTTCTACAATCTCATCCCGGTGCTCACCGCCTTGGAGAATGTTGAACTGCCCTTGCTGCTCACAAGCCTTTCTGGGCGCGAGCGGCGCGAACACGCTGAGCATGCTCTGGCGGCGGTGGGATTGGGCGACCGCATGGACCATTACCCGGCCCAACTCTCGGGCGGCCAGCAGCAAAGGGTGGCCATTGCCCGGGCCATAGTCACCGACCCTGACATCCTGGTTGCGGACGAGCCAACAGGAGATCTGGACCGGGTGAGCGCCGAGGAGATTCTTGGGCTTCTTGAGCGCTTGAACGTCGAGCTTGGCAAGACAATCATCATGGTCACTCATGATCCCCGCGCTGCCCAGCAGGCCCATATCCAGCTCCAGCTGGACAAGGGGGAGCTCTCCCGTGTTGCTGGTCAAGCTGGCCATTAGGAACGCCTTCCGCCACAGACTGCGCTCGCTTCTGACCATTCTTGGGGTCATGGTGGCCATCCTGGCCTTCGGCCTTTTGCGCACTGTCATCGACGCCTGGTATTCCGGAGTGGAATCCAGTTCCGCCAATCGTCTGGTCACTCGCAACGCCATCTCAATGACCTTCTCCCTGCCTCTGGCGTACAGGGAAAAGATAAGGGCGGTGCCAGGGGTAACGCAGGTCTGCCCCGGCAATTGGTTCGGCGGCATCTACATCGACGAGAAGAACTTCTTCGCCAACTTCGCCTACGAGCCCCAGACGCTCCTGGAACTCTACCCTGAATTTGTCATCGACGATGCGGGACAGAAGGCGGATTTTCTGAAGGATCGAAAAGGATGTCTCGTCGGGGCAAAGCTCGCCAAGCGTTTCGGTTGGAAAGTAGGGGATAGCGTCACACTTCGCGGAACAATCTTCCCTGGTGACTGGAGTATGACCGTGAGGGCCATCTACCGGGGAGGGCGGGCCAACACGGATGAAACCCAGTTTTTTTTCCACTGGGCCTATCTGGATGAAACCATGCGGGTGAATTATCCCCAGCGGGCCGGACAGGTGGGCTTTTATCTTGTGGGAATAAAGGAAGCGGACAAGGCCGCTGACATTTCCCGCGCCGTGGACGCCCAGTTTGTCAACTCACTCGCCGAAACGCTCACGGAAACAGAAAAATCCTTCCAGATGAGCTTCGTGTCCATGTCCGAGGCCATAATTCTGGCCATCAGGCTGGTCAGCGTTGTTGTTGTGCTCATAATCCTGGCCGTGGCGGCCAACACCATGGCCATGTCCGCCAGGGAACGTACGGGTGAGTATGCGGTTCTCAAAACTCTGGGCTTTCGCGCTTCAACAGTGGCCGTGCTCATAGCTGGAGAAGCTCTGGTGATAAGCCTTTCCGGGGCGGCTTTGGGCCTGGTTCTCATTGGACCTTGCGCCAGCGCTTTCGGGACATTCATGACCGATTTCTTCCCGGTATTCGCAGTGTCGGACGAGACCATCCTGTGGGGCATGCTCGCCGGTCTTGCGGTGGGAGTGCTGTCGGGTATCTATCCTGCCTGGTACGCGGCCCGGGTGCGCATAGCTGTCGCTCTGCGGAAGGTTGGATAGCGTGGCCATCCCGTTGAGCTACTCCTGGCGCAACCTGCTCACCCGCAGGGCCACCACCATCCTCACCGCTGGAGGCATGGCCTTGGTGGTTTTCGTGTTTACGGCCACCCTCATGTTGGCCGAGGGGCTGCGCCAGACTCTGGTGGCAACCGGAAGCCCTGACAACGCGGTGGTGCTCCGTAAAAGCTCCGAGACCGAGGTCCAGTCATCGATGGAGCGCAGCGCGGCCAACGTGGTTGCCTCCAGGCCAGAGGTCGCGGTGGATGGTGAAGGGCGGCTTTCCGCAGCCAAGGAACTGGTGGTTCTGATCTCTCTGCCCAAAAAAAGCGGCACATCCTCAAATGTGGCCATAAGGGGAACCAACTACGCTTCCATCGAATTGCGACCGCAGGTCGTGCTCCGGGAAGGTCGCCTGCCAGAACCCGGCTCAACGGAGATCATGGTTGGCCAAAGCGTGATTTCCAAATTCTCTGGGGTGAGCCTTGGGCAATCGCTTCGTTTCGGACAGCGCGACTGGACTGTTGTTGGTGTCTTCGACGCCGGAAACACCGGATTCGCCTCTGAGATTTGGGGTGATGCGGAGCAGCTCATGCAGGCTTTTCGACGCCAAGCCTATTCCGTCACCGTGGTGAAGCTCAAGTCACGCGATGACTTTAACGCCTTCAAGACAGCCATAGAGGCGGACCCGCGTTTGCAAGCGGAAGTGAAGGAGGAGCGCCAGTACTACGAGGACCAGTCCAAGGCCTTGTCGCGCTTTCTGCGGGTGCTGGGTATAACTCTCACGGGCATTTTTTCCATAGGGGCAATGCTCGGTGCAATGATCACCATGTACTCGGCCGTGGCCACCAGGGTGGGGGAGATCGGCACAATGAGGGCGCTTGGGTTCAAGCGCCGGGCGATACTGGCGGCTTTCCTGGCGGAGTCGCTCCTGCTGGGTTTCTTGGGCGGGGCAGGGGGGCTCTTCTTCTCGTCGTTTCTGTCTTTTTTGACCTTTTCCACCACCAACTTCCAGACCTTCGCGGAGCTGGCCTTCCGGTTCACGCTCACAGGCGAGATTGTCACCTGGTCTCTGGGGTTCGCCCTGTTCATGGGCGTGGCTGGCGGTTTTTTACCCGCGCTTCGAGCCTCACGCTTGAATATCGTTGAAGCGCTCAGGTCGGGGTAGGAGACTCCAGCCGGCCACAGTTTACAGTAAGAATGTTTGGATACTTATCGTACAGTTGACGGTTGTTTGAGGTCCAGGAGCATTTCGACCACTTCGTCGTCCGTGTTGCGCCACACGTCAAATCCCACTTTTTCGGCCAGCCCCTGCATGCCTTTGTTGTCCAGAAGGGCCTGGCCGGTAATGGACCCCGTGCCCCTGTCACGGCAATATTGAATGATTTTCTCCATCAAGCGCCTCCCAAGCCCCTGACCCTTCTGGTCGGAGCGGACAATGATGGCGAATTCCGCCGAGCTGTTGTCCGGCTTGGCCGAAGCCCTCACAACCCCCAGGGTTTCGCTCACGCCCTCTTCATTGGGCGCAGTGGCAATGAAGGCCATTTCGCGTTCGTAGTCGATCTGGGTGAGCCGGGTCATTTCCATATGGGAAAGTTCGCGCACCACCCCGAAAAAACGGAAGCGCAGATCCTCCGGCGAGAGGTGCTTGAAGAACTCGTAGTGGGCTGGCTCGTCTTCCGGGCGGATGGGGCGGATCATGATTTTGCGCCCGTTCTTGAGGACGGCGGATTCCTCCAGTTCTTTGGGGTAGGGGCGGATGGCCAACCGGTCCTGCCCGGAAGCCATCACGTCGGCGACGCGGATGCGCGTCCCCAGTACAGCCACCCCCTGGCTGTCCGCGAAGAGGGGATTGATGTCGATCTCCTGTATCTGCGGGACGTCAATGAGCAACTGGGCCACCTGTATGATGGTCAGGCAGATGGCGTCTATGTCCGCTGCCGCCCGGCCGCCCAAACCACGCAGGAAGGCTGACACGCGGGTCCGGTTGATGAGGTCGCGGGCCAGGCTCATGTTGAGTGGCGGCAGGGCGATGGCCTTGTCCTGAGAGAGCTTGGCAGCAAGGCCGCCCTGGCCGAAGCGGAGGTACGGGCCGAACACGGGGTCCACCTGAGCCTGGAGCAAGAGCTCCTGGGCTCCCCGGCGCCCCATCTTCTGGACGATGAAGCCCTTGATTCTGGCGCCGAGTTCCAGCTTGCGCGCTCGGGCTTTTACCGCCAGCGCTGCCTGTTTGAGTTCTTCCCTGTCCTCGATATCGAGTACCACGCCGCCCACGTCGAAAGGCTGGGGAATGTCAGGGGAGACCACCTTGATGGCCACGGGATAGCCCAGCTCCTCGGCCGCCTCCAGCACCTCCTCCGTGGTCTGCACCAGTCTGGAGTGGATTACCGGGATGCCATAGGCGGCAAGCACCACCTTGGCCTCGGGTTCTGTCAGCTCGCTGCGCCCTTCTTCGAGAACCGCCTGCACCACTCCCTGGGCGCACTCGCTGTCCGGGGTGAACCCGGCCGGAATGCTGGCAGGCATTTCCATAAGCAGTTCCTGGGTGCGGCGGTGGTTTGCCATGTCCAGGAAGGCTCGTACTGCGGTGTCCGGAGTATTGTACGTGGGAATTCCGGCCTGGCTGAAAAGAGTGCGTGCCGGTTCGGCCATGCCGTGTCCCAGCCAGCAGGTGAATACAGGGCGCTGGCTCTTCGATGCGGCTTTTATCACGGCCTTGGCGGCCTCTTCACCTTGAACCGCGGCGAAAGGAACGTGCATCACGAGAACCGCGTTGGGCTCCTTATCCTTTAGTACGGCGGCCAGGGCGTCGTGATAGTGTTCAGGAGTGGCCGTGAGTCCCATGTCGATGATGCTCTCGCGAAGCCAGTTGGGGCCCAAGAGTTCACGCAAGGTTTGGCCGGTCTGTTCGGACACGCCAGAGAGCTTGCCACCGCGTTCCACAAGGGTGTCCGCGCTCATGACGCCGATGGATCCGCCGTTAGTGAGGATGGCCAGTTTGTCGCCCTTGAGCTGCTGGGAGCGGGCCAGGGTCTGGGCGGCGTCGAACAGGGCGTCGATCTCGAAAACACGCAGCATGCCCGCGCGGCGGAAAGCCTCGTGGTAGACCTCGTCCAGTCCCTGGCCAGGCCTGGCGATTGATTCGCCGCCAGGGCCACGCCTGCGTCCGGGCTTGACCACCAGAACAGGTTTGTTGCGCGCGGCGGCCCGGGCCGCGCTCATGAACTTGCGGGCGTCGGACACCGACTCCAGATAGAGCAGGATGGAGCGGGTGTTGGGGTCCTGGGAGAGATAGTCGAAAAGGTCATGGTATTTGAGGTCCAGGCGGTCGCCAAGCGATACCACGTAGGAGAAGCCGATTCCGTGCCCCCTGGCCCAGTCAAGAACACCGGTGAACAGCGAGGCGGATTGAGAGATGAAGGCGATTCGCCCCTTGGGCGGCTCCGCAGCCACCAGGCTGGCGTTCAAGCCGATGGGAGGAATGATGAGCCCCAGACCGGAGGGTCCGAGGATGCGGATGTCCTCGTCCTCGGCCGCGGCGAGCATCTTTTCCTGAATCTCCCATTTTTCCGCTGGCGTCAGTTTGGCATATCCAGGGCAGAGGGCCACCGCAGCCTTGACGCCGCGCCGGCCAAGCCGGAAAATGTAGTCCGGGGCTTCTGCGGGGGGTATGCACAGGATGGCCAGGTCAGGAGTAAGGGGAAGGGTGTCGACCCCCTTGTACGCCTCGACGCCAAGCACTTCGTCCTCGTCCAGGCACAGTGGCATCACCGGGCCCAGAAATGCTCCGGCCAGCAAGTTTTCCATCACCACCCGCCCAACGTGTCCGGGCTGGTTGGAGGCACCGATGACAGCCACGGAGTTGGGCTTAAAGAGTCCGTCTAGATTGGCAACGCTCATGGTCCGCCGCTTGTTGATATCCTGAGGTTGGGCTATTACTACCTTACTTTTTGCAGGATAGTAGTCCCGCAACAATACGGCAAGCCTCATTTTCGTTGCGCCAAGGAGAGCCATGAACCACGCGAACCGTGAACGCTTCTGGGACGAGCGAGCCAGAGAACTTATAACCTGGAGCTCGCCGTGGACCAAGGCCTGCCCCGAATCATTCACACCCTCCGAAAACTGGTTTGAAGGGGCGACCCTCGATGTGAGCGCCAACTGCCTGGACCGGCACATAGAGGCGGGCAGGGCGGATGTTCCCGCCCTGATCTGGCAGGGTGAGCCCGAGGACGAGGCAGCAGTCTTCACATACGCCAAGCTCCAGGAGCAGGTGCGCAGGGCAGCCGTGGTGTTGGCCGGACTCGGAGTAAGCAAGGGGGACGTGGTGGGGATTGCCCTGCCGGCGTTGCCTGAATTGGTCATCGCCATGCTCGCACTGGCCAGGCTTGGCGCGGTGCATCTTGTCATTCCTGCGGGGATAGCTCCCGCGGTGGTGCTGGAACGCATGCTAGCATGCAAGGCCATCCTGTTCATCACCTCCGACGGATATTTCAAGGCTGGCCAAGCCGTCAGCCTGAGCCAGCCCCCGGGAGGGCCGCGCCGCGTGGTAGTCCGCCGCACGGGCAGACCCATGGAGGACGAGAGACCGGATGATCTGTGGTGGCACGAACTCATGGATTCCCGGGGTGCTCCACCGATGCTCCCGGGGACGGTTCACGGTGCATCCGATCCGCTGTTCATTCTCTATACTTCTGGGTCTTCCGGCTGTCCCAAGGGGCTTGTTCACTCTGCGGGCGGATTCCTTACAGCATGCGCCTATTCGGCCAGGCAGGCCTTCGGGGGCGGCCCGGGAATGACGATGTGGTGTCTGGCCGAGCCCGGCTGGATCATGGGGCATGCCTACGCGGTGTTCGCGCCCCTGTGCCTCGGGGCCACCACGCTTCTCTATGAAGGCTCGCCCGGGTACCCCAGGCCGGACCGCATCTGGCGCATCGCCCAGAAGCACCAGGTGGCAACGCTCATCACCACTCCCGCCCTGACCGGCCAACTCATGCGCGAAGGCGAGGCCTGGCCTGCGGCGCGTGACCTTCCCGCTCTCAAGCTGATCGTGAGTGTGGGCGAAAAGCTCACCCCGGAGAGCCGTCGCTGGCTGGCCCGCTCCGTGGGCAAGGGCCGCGCCCCGGTGGTGGATGCCTGGGGCCAGACCGAAACCGGCGGCGTGCTCATGATCTCCGGCAGCCAGGGAGGATTGGCTCCCCTGACCGGAGTGGATGTTTCGACCGGCGAGGACGGGCGGCTCTTACTGGACAGTCCATGGCCAGGTCTGGCCATTGGCCTGGTGGGAGGGACACTGGAGTTCTCAGGACGATACGATACCGGAGACCTGGCCCGCACATCTCCAGACGGCAAGATCATCATCCAGGGGCGCTCGGAACTTGTCGGTAACGAGTTCCCCCTGGCAGCGGTGGAAGCCGCGGTTGCCGCGTATCCGGACGTGGCAGAGGCCGCTGCCGTGGCGTCCGGAGAGCAGGTGGTCGTCTATGCCACTTTGAGGGCCGAAGCCGCCGAACCCTACGGCATCGAGGATGTGCTGGCCGATGTGGTCCGCAAGGAAGTGGAAGGCCCGGAGTTTCCACTGGTGATCCGCGTGGTGGAGGAGCTGCCCAAAACCCGCTCGGGCAAGATTGCCCGCCAGGCTCTGCGCGGCGCGGCCGAGGGCCGAATGGGAGACGTTTCCGGGTTGGCAGACCCCTCGGTGATGGGCGCGCTTTTGGACGGGAAGGATTCCCTCTTTTAAATATGAACGTGGTTGTCACTTGACTTGACGATTACGAGGCATACATACAACCCCGTCCGCAATCGGTGATGGAGGCGTTGCCTTGGCGCTTCTTATAGCGTTCTCATTTCTTTTGGTGCTCCTGCTTCCTGGGGAGGCCCTGGCCTGGGGGCCCGGCGTTCATACCGCCGCGGCCCGGTTCGTGCTGGCCAACCTCGATCTCGTGCCTGTGAGCGTCGCCTCGTTGATAACCCAGTTCCCCAACACATACCTGTACGGCTGCCTGAGCGCGGACTTCTTCGTGGGCAAGGGAACGAAAGGAAAACCGGGTCACAGCCACAACTGGGATTCGGCCTTCCGCCTGGCCGACGCGGCGCACTCACCCCAGCTCATGGCGCACGCCCTGGGCTACATGTCCCACCTGGCTGCGGACGTGGTGGCCCACAACTACTATGTGCCCGACGTGATGGCCCGTACGGCCATGCCCGGCAATCTGGCGCATGTGTACGTGGAAATGCAGGCGGATTCGCACCTCACCGGCGGGCATGCCCTGAAAGGCCGTTTGTCCCGGCCCTCGCAGCGCATGGTGGACCGCAGCCTTGTGGCTGCCTTGGATAAGAATCCCCTTTCCTATCTTTGCCGCAAGCGGGTTTTCGGTGGCAGCGTCAGGCTCTCCAGACTGCGCGGCTGGAATCGCTCCTTGCGTTTCGCCCAACGTCTGATGCCACTGCCCAACGGAGAAAAGCCCGTAGAGGACATGTTCGAGTTGTCCCTTCGGGCGGTTTTTGATGTGCTGCATTCGCCGGAAGAGTCTGTCCTTAAAAATTTCGACCCCATCGGAAGCGCGAACTTGGCCAGGGCCAAACGCAAGCGCGCGGCGTCCGTGGATGAGCGTCTGCTCGGGCTTCCGGCCCTGCCAATCCTGGTGTTTCAAGACGTGGCCTAGAGCGTTTCCTGTGCGGCCCAGAAAGGGTTGCAAGTAATTCGCAGAAGCCTCCCACAGCCGAAGACTCCCTTTCCATCCATGCCCTGCTGGTCTTTTTGAGCCGTATCTAGCGGAGTTTGCCACGTAGCGGAAATGTGAGCGGAGTGGTGGCCAGGACCATAACGGCCACGATTACAAGCGTGGTCACAACGCCCAGGGCATCCCCCAACAGCCCGTAGAAAAACGGTGCGACCGCGCCGGACCCGATGCCCACCGTGTAGAAGAAGGCGAACGCTTCGTTGCGGGGAGGGTCCACAAGTTCCGGCACGCTGCCGTAGAGGATGCTCGAGGTGCCGTTGAGCACCACCCCCAGGACTGGGCACAGGAGCAGTTCGCCCGAAAGCGGCAGGAAGACCATGCACAGGATGGCGCAGGCCGTGGCCGTCTCTGTCAGAATAACCGAGCGCAGGATACCCAGTCGGGATGCCAGTATGCCGCAGGCGAGCTTGCCGGCCGCGCCTCCTGCGAAAATTAGCCCCAGAGCCAGCCCAAGGGTGGGCAGGTCCGCGCCCTTGTCTCTGAGCAGGAAAGGAAGGAAGGTGAGGAGCCCCACCCTGGTGGCGCTGTCCAGAACGCCTATGGCGGACAGGGAGGCGAAGGCCGGGGTTATGGGAAATGTAAACCAGCCGCTTCTCGTCTTGCCCGCAGGAGCGTTCATCGGGAGCGATGCATTCGCGCGGGCCAGGGTAACGGCCACGATCAAACCTGAGGCAATGCCGCAGAGACTCAAGAAACGGATGGACGATTGCCAGTCGAGGCGGGCGATGAGAAGGGCGGCGAGGCTTGGCATCAGCAATTTGCCGACATCGCCGATGAAGTTGTACGCGCTGAGCGCGGTGCGGCGGTCCTGGCCGGCATAGGCGTTGGCGATGGCCGAGGAGGCCAGAGGGTGCTGGGCGCTGGAGCCGAGGCCGCCCAGGAAGAGCAGAATGCCGATGGCCAGGAAGGTTGAGCAATAACCGGTAGCGAACAGGGCCAGGCTGGTGATCATGGTGCCGGTCACCAGGGTGGGCAAGAGTCCCAGGCGAGTTCCCAGCCTGCCCGCCGGTAGTTGGAAGCTGGCCATGGTCCCTGAGAAGAAGGTCTTGAGCAAGCCGACCTCCAGGAAACTCAAGGAAAAAAGCTGCTGCCACACGGGAAAAAAGACATACAGCATGTCTGTCAGGCCGTCGTGGGTAAGGTGAGCCAGGCAGCCGGCGACAAGCACCCGGGTTTTCCCCTGTGAAGAAGCGGGCGAATTGGGTTCGTTGGTTCGTGGGGCTGGCATTTTTTCTTTTGAGCGGGCTTGCATTGCGACTCGTTATTGAAACGTCTAGACATTACAGGAGAGGCTGCTCATCCGTCTACTCCCGCCTCTTAATCCGGTCAATATTTGCTGGAAGTGTGATCGGTTAGGAACACAATGGGGCTTGATGCGGCAGCAAAAAAAGCCGGAGGGATTGCTCCCTCCGGCTGGTGGCGGGCTATGCTTGGTGCCTATCTCAGTTCCCTCAGCTGGGTTTGGGCGCTCCTGGCTTCCGGGCTGCCGGGATAGCGTTTCTCCACATCCTGAAAAACGATCTTCGCGGCCTGGACTTTGCCCAGCTTGCGGAAGCAAAGCCCCTGCTTGAGCATGGCCGAGGGGGCCATGGGATGGTTGGGATACTTCTGGATGAGGTCCTGGCAGATGAGCGCAGCCCTGGCGTAGTCGCCTTGCTGGTAGTTGGACTCGGCCTGCCAGAAAAGGGCGTTCGGAGTCTGCCTTGAGGACGGGTAGCTCTTCACGAGTTCCGAGAACAAGGTGTTGGAGCGGTCATAGTCTCGCTGGTTGAAGGCTTCCATGGCCATGTTGTAGATGGCTTCGGCCGGGTCTGTGCTGTCGGGCCCCATGGTGATGGGGCCAACCGGAGCCGTATCAGAGAGTGAGGGAGTATGTCCGGACGAAGAGAAACCCGGACCGGACGAGGAAGGAGCGCGGGCCCCGGTGTCCACGCCCAGGGTGGCGGCCATGCGGGCCACGGTCTCTTCCAACTGGGCCAGGCGCTTGTTGACATCCTCCAGGGTGAATCCTCTCCCCTGTCTGCCCAGGATGGATTCTATCTCCTCCAAACGCATACGCATTTCCTGGGAGCGGGATTTGAGCGAGTTCATGTCGGCCTGCATGTTGGCCTGGGCCAGCTGCTCCTGGTCGATGGGCTTGGAAGAGGGGGCGCAGGAGGTTAGAACCAGCGTCGCAAGGATGAGCATTACAGATTTCATGGTCAGCTCCGCAGGTATGATTCCACAGATTGGGTTTTGGAAGTAAGCCCTGACGCGCGCCCGGCGCGCCAATCGACCTTGAGGGTCAGGTAGACGCGGTCCTGGTCCTCCTTGAGGGTGTTGAAACAGCGCGTCACAACGTCCATCACTTCCTGCCAATCCCCTTCTATACAGGTCCCCATGGGCCCAAGCTGGTAGGGAAGGCCGGAATCCTTGATAACACCCACGGCCTTGGCCACATAGGGCGACAGGCTCCCCTGTGCTCCCAGAGGAAAGAGAGAGAGTTCGGCAATGACGCTCATTTTTTCTGTTCCTTTTCGGCGGGTACCGGAGCGGTCACAGGCCAATCCGGGCGGGCGGCCCATTCGGTCCAGCCGGCGTCGTAGTATTTCACGTTGGTGTAGCCCAGAAGTCTGGTGAGCACCCACCACGTCTGCGAAGCCTGGTGTCCGGTGCGGCAGTGCACGATGACCGGGTAGTTCTTGGCGGGGATAACGGCTGAATAGGCCTTTTCCAGCTCGGCCACGGGTTTGAGAACCACCAAGTCCCCTTGGCCCTTGGCGTGGTCTTCTGTGAAGGGCCGGTTCACGGCCGAAGGTATGTGGCCGGCCCGGGCCTCGTCGGATTTTGCTCCCGTGTAAAATTCCACAGGGCGCACGTCGATGATCACGGTCTTGCCGCTGTTCATGGCCGCGAGGACCTCTCTGCCGCTTACGGTAAACCCGTCAGGCGCATCTCCGGTTTCTGGAGCCGGATGGCGCACGGGCGTCACCTTGGGAAGCACGGTGTCCTTGGGGAGATTCCCGGCAGCCCAGGCCTTCATGCCACCCGAGAGCACGGCGTAGCGCGAATGTCCCACACGTTCCAGGGCAACCGCCAGAAGCGTTGCGTCGTGAGGCGATTCCCCGGACACTATCACCACCAGGTCGCGGGACGTGATGCCCATCTGCCCCAGGTGCTGGGCTATCATGGGGCCGGGCAGGAGCATGGAAGGCAGCCCGCCCACATTGCCGCGTAGGCTTTCCAGATGAAGCGACAGGCTTCCGGGAATGTGCCCCGAGTTGTACTGGGGCTGGGGCCTCAGATCCACGACCTTGAGCCCTGGCTTACCGAGATTTGCCGCAAGCCAGGTGGTGTCCACCAAGCCGGGCAGCTGGCCTGGGGGCGAGAGCAAGGCCGGGGATGTGGGTTTGGTCAGCTCGGCTGGCAGGAAGAACTGCCTGGCGGCGCGGATCTCCGCGGCCTTTTCTTGCGTAACGGGACCTTCGCGAAGCGATGCCGGCTTGAGAACCGTGTCGAAGAATCCGGCGAGTCCGTCCGTGAGTATATACACGTTTGCAAAGCCCAGACGTGCTAAGGCGTCCCGGGCCTGGGCCGGGTGGGTCATGCCGTTGGAATAGAGCACGATGACCCCTTGGCCGCGCTTTGGGGCAAGGGCTTCAGGCAACTTGGAAATGGGAATGTTGGAAGCGCCTTTGAGGTGGAAGGTGTCGAATTCCTCTTTGGAACGGATGTCCACCAGGGTGAGTGTGGAGTCGTTGGCCATGATCCGTTTGGCCAGCTCTTCGGGCTCCATGTGGTCCCTGCCTGACTGGACCGCAGCCAGAATCTGGCCTTCGGATGGAGACGTCGAAGGCTGCGTCTGAGCCGGGATCTGCGTGACCCCACTGGTGGGAGCTTGCCGGACCTTGGCCAAGTCCAGCTTGGGCATGTTCAAGGCCACCAGGGCGAAGATGCACAGGGCCACGCTGAAACCGGCCAGGAAGAGCCGGCTCACTCCTGGCCGGGCGATGGCCGGGCCTCGCTCTATAACCTCGGAAATCCAGAACATGGCCACGGCCGATACCGTGAGCCCCAGCACAAGCTGGTCCTTGGTGATGTCCAGGCTTTGGTACAGAAACACCACGCCTTTCGAGCCTGTCGAGGCGTGCGGGGCGATCCAGGGGAAGGCCTCGTTGTAGCCGATGGAACCGAGCACGATGCCTGCAAGAAACATCAGGGCGTCCAGCCGGCCCGAAGCCAGGCCGACCGCAGCAGTGCCAGGACACCAGCCCCCCATGGCGAACCCGAGGCCGAAGATGACACCGCCCACGGCGTGGGCACCAAGGATGGTCGGCATCTGGTAGAGGGCGTCAAGGCTCACCACTCCCAGGCGTTCAGCGGCCACCAAGCCGATGGCGGCCGTGACCATGGCCGAGAACATCACCTTCACCACGGACATGTCAGTAAAATAGAAAACGCCGGAAAGGCGCCTGGAACTGCCGAATCCGGCTTTCTCCAGGCAGAGTCCGAAGCAGAAGCCCAGGGCCAGGGCGGCCATGAAGCCCAACGGGGCGTTCAACTGGCCTGTTGAGTAGAGTGTGTCGATCATTTCCACTGCCTCCTGAATGCCCAGGCAGTGAGATACCCTGTGGCGAACAGGCAGCCCATGAATACGAAGCTGCCGGTGAGAAGCAGCGCTCCGCCGCTCAGTCCCTGCCCCGAGGTGCAGCCCTGGGCCAGACGCGAGGCGAAGCCGGCCAGAACGCCACCGATGAGAGCCAGGATCAGGCGTGTTGAAGCGGAGGCTGTCGGACCTCGTTCCACCTTGAAACCGATGCGCCCGCCCGATGCCGCGGAAATAAGGCCTCCCGCGAAAACTCCAAGGACCATGAAGATCAGGTAATAGGACAGCGGAGCCGGAAACCACGGCCCGAAATAGGCGCTTGCTTCCACCCGGGAGGGGAAAAACTGGTGTTCGATCCAGGCGCCGAAGCGGGCGAAAGCTCCGGATGCCCCAAGGCCAGTGCCGAGAATGAGATAGGAGGCCAAAAGCGTCAGCCCAAGAAACATCCCAGCCAGATAGGGGTTCATGGGCGGAGCGTTCGGGATATTGGCTGCGACGGGAGCGCCCTTGAATGTGTCGCCGACAGCGGCTGAGCTGACGGTTCCGGCGGATTGCTCGGCGTCTCCGGTGGGCGTTTCAGCGGAATCTTGCGGAGTATCTGGTATCTTTTGATCGCTCATGATTTAACATCCTGCGCTTTTGGAGGCCGGGGGTTGCGGGGCCTGAGGAGCCGGAGCTGGCGCTCCGGGTGCGGGGGAAGAGGCGGGAGCTTTCTCCTGCTCAGGTGCAAAAGCCGGAGCTGGCGCATTGCCCAGCGGAGTTTCTTTCACGGCCAATCCTTTTTCCTTGGCTTCCCACCATGCGGTGATTCCGCCCTTGAGGACCAGCACCTGGCGCGAACTCCTCTGGGAGAGCACCCCGGCCACGGCGAAGGCCTTGGTGCCGTCCTTGTCCACCAGGAGAATGGGGCCGTCGCCGCTTTGCAGGGATTCATCAGCCAGCGCGGCTTCCGGCTCCAGGCCGATGCTTCCTGGCAGAGCGTAGTCGGCGATCTCCAAGTGGGACCTAATGTCCACTATTTCGAACCCGGCCGGAGGTTTGGCCAGGAGCTGTGCCGCCTCCTCAGGGGAGACCGGCTTGGGAAGGGCCGCGCTCTTGGCCAGGGAGTCCCCCGAAAGGCTCGCGAGGGCAAGAGCGATGAAGACCGCGATCGCTATAAGCCGCGGAAGTGGTGTCATGTGTGTTTCTCCTTGATCGACTTGGTAGCACCAAGGGGATTTTTTGCAACCCCGTGAGTCCAATACCTTGAGGAGGTTAGCTTTTTTTTGCTCTCCAGGAAGCGTTTCTCCTCAAAGCGGCAATTGACCTTCCCCCCGCCATCTTTTAGAGGGCGTTTGCACATATGTCAGCAGGTGAAAAATGGTAGATCCGTCGCGCATAAGAAACTTCAGCATCATCGCCCACATCGATCACGGCAAGTCCACCCTGGCCGACCGCATCCTCGAGGTCACCAAGGTGATTACCGCCCGGGAGATGCGCGAGCAATACCTTGACAAGATGGACCTGGAGCGCGAGCGGGGCATCACCATCAAGGCCCAGACCGTACGCATTCCCTTCAAGGCCCATGACGGGCAAGATTACATACTCAACCTGATCGACACCCCGGGGCACGTGGACTTCTCCTACGAGGTGTCCAGGTCGCTTGCCGCTTGCGAAGGAGCGCTCCTGGTGGTGGACGCCACCCAGGGAGTGGAGGCCCAGACCCTGGCCAACGTCTTTCTGGCTTTGGACAACGATCTGGAAATCATTCCTGTGCTCAACAAGATCGACCTTCCCTCCGCCGATGCGGAGCGGGTCAAGAGCGAGATCGAGGAAGCCATAGGCCTGGACACCAAGGATTCCGTGTCCGTGTCCGCCAAGACCGGTCTTAACGTGGACAAGGTGCTCGAGGCCATTGTGGACCGCCTGCCCGCCCCACGGGGCGATGCCAAGGCTCCGCTCAAAGCGCTCATCTTCGACTCCTGGTACGATGCCTACCAGGGAGTGGTGGTTTTGTTTCGGGTCATGGACGGCACCTTGAAGGTGGGCAGCAGGGCCAAGATGTTTTCCACTGGCGCGGAATTCGAGGTTACAAAACTCGGCGTGTTCTCCCCGGGGCCGGTGGACATGACCGAATTCGGTCCGGGCGAGGTGGGCTTCTTGTGCGGAGCCATCAAGAATCTGCACGAGGCCCGGGTGGGCGACACCATCACCCTGGCCGGCAATCCCGCGCCTGAACCCCTGCCGGGGTTCAAGGAAGTAAAACCCATGGTGTTCTGCGGGCTCTACCCCGTGGACGCCAGCGACTACGAGCAGCTGAAAAACGCCCTGGAAAAGCTCCAGCTGAATGACGCGGCCCTCACCTACGAGCCCGAGACCTCCCAGGCACTGGGTTTCGGCTACCGGTGTGGCTTCCTGGGGCTTCTGCACATGGAAATCGTGCAGGAGCGCCTGGAGCGGGAGTTCCAGGTGGAACTCATCGCCACAGCCCCGTCCGTGGTCTACAAGGTTGAGAAGCAGGACGGCACCACCATTTCCATCGACAACCCGTCCAAGCTGCCCAAACAGCAGGACACGGTCACCCTCTACGAGCCCTATGCCAGGGTGGAGGTCCATGTTCCCAACGAGTACGTGGGCAACGTGTTCAAGCTCTGTGAGGAAAAACGCGGCATCCAGAAGGACATCCGCTACCTGACCGCCACCCGGGTGATAATAACCTACGAGCTGCCCTTCGCGGAAATCGTCTACGACTTTTTCGACCGGCTCAAGTCCGGCACCCGGGGCTACGCCTCCCTGGATTACGAACTGATCGACTACCGGGCCTCTGATCTTGTCAAGCTGGACATCCTGTTGAACGGCGACCCCGTAGACGCCCTGGCCGTGATCGTTCACCGCGAAAAGGCCTATTATCTTGGCCGCGATGTGGCCTTGAAGCTGAGAAAGGTCATTCCTCGCCAGATGTTCGAGGTGGTGATCCAGGCGGCCATCGGGGCCAAGGTGATCGCGCGCGAGAGGGTGGCCCCCCTGCGCAAGGACGTCATCGCCAAGTGCTACGGCGGCGACATCACGCGCAAGCGCAAGCTCTTGGAAAAGCAGAAAGAAGGCAAACGGCGCATGAAGCGCATGGGCAATGTGGAGCTTCCCCAGGAGGCCTTCCTGGCCGCCCTGAAAGCAGGCGAATAATCCCGATGGCCCTTTTGGGGGTCCAGGGGAATCATTCCCCTGGCGGGTGCAGGGCGGAGCCCTGCCGGGGCACGGGGCGGTGCCCCGTTTCTCTCTAAAAAGAAAGGACACAGAATGAATCCTCGCTGGCAGAAATTGCTCAAGGAATATGTTGAGGCTCTGGCCGTCGCGCTGGTCTTGGCGCTCATCATCCGCACCTTCGTGGTCCAGGCCTTCAAGATTCCTTCCGAATCCATGGTGGAAACCCTGCTTGTGGGCGACCACCTGCTGGTGAGTAAGTTCTCCTACGGGGTCAAGCTGCCTTTCATGGACAAAACCATCATCAAAACCGGCGATCCGCAGCACGGCGATGTGATCGTGTTCGAATACCCCGAAAACCGCGACCTGGATTACATCAAACGCATCATCGGGCTGCCCGGCGATGTGATCGAGTTGAAAAGCAATGTCCTCTATCGCAACGGGCAGAAAGTAGACGAGCCTTACAAGAAGGTTGATCCGGCGCCCGTGGGTGGCAACAGGTCCACGTTCGGTCCAATCACCGTTCCTGCCGACAAGTACTTCGTCTTGGGAGACAACCGGGACCACTCGCAGGATTCACGCTACTGGGGGTTCGTTCCCCGCGAATACATCCGGGGCAAGGCCTGGGTGATCTACTGGTCCTGGGGCGGCGGTACAGACATGCGCTGGGGACGGATAGGAAGCGTCATCCGCTAACTGTACGAGCGACCATCAGTCCATTGAAGCGCCCTGTCCCATGCGGACGGGGCGCTTTTTCATTTCGCCGTTCGGAAGACTCCCCACAGGCGTTGCCAATTTTGAAACCAGGGCAGCACAAGAAAACTGTTGTCGGGGTTTGTATGTAAAGTGCTATTTTCAGGTGTGGCGGCATGTAACGGACTGTGGATTTAAAGCGCATAAAGCGGTATTGGTTCGCCCGAACGATGCCCCCGGCCGGGGTGTTGGTTTTCGAACGGAACATGTCCGGAGGTGGTCTTGGCCCTGTCTCGTGCATTATGCGCCGCCCTTGTCGGAGTGGAGGCCCATACAGTCGTTCTGGAAGCCGACGTGGCCCGCCAGGGCATGCCGTCGTTCACCATGGTAGGCTTGGCAGAAGGAGCGGTGCGCGAAAGCAAGGAGCGGGTGTTTGCCGCGCTCAAGAACCGGGGCTATAAGCTGCCGCCTTCGCGCATCACCGTGAATTTGGCTCCTGCCGACATGCGCAAGGAGGGTGCGGGCTACGACCTGCCCTTGGCGCTGGGGCTCCTGGCAGCCGCAGAGGCAATTCCAGCCGATTCGCTCGCGGGTTATTTCTTTTCAGGTGAGCTCTCCCTGACCGGGGAAGTAAAACCCGTGTCAGGCATTCTGCCCCTGGCCATCCGGGCCAGCCGGGAAGGGGCGCGAGGCCTTCTGGTCCCGGCTGCCAACGCCCAGGAAGCCTCGGTGGTCAAGGGACTGGACGTGTTCGCAGTGGACTCGCTGGATCAGGCCGTACGCCACCTGACCGGCGAGGAACGTCTGCCCCCCACGCCCTTCGATGCGGCTGTGCTCGATCCGGACCAGGGTCTCTTCCCTCTGGATTTCGCCGAAGTGAAGGGGCAGGAGCACGCAAAGAGGGCCATCGAGATCGCTGCGGCGGGCGGACACAACCTTCTGTTCATGGGACCGCCAGGATCGGGCAAGACCATGCTGGCCAAACGCATCCCCACGGTTTTGCCACCCCTCAGCTTTGATGAGGCTCTGGAGGTCACCCGGATCTATTCCGTGGCCGGCGAGCTTTTGCGCGGGGGATCGCTCATCACTGTTCGCCCCTACCGCTCTCCGCATCATACCATTTCGGATGCCGGGCTCATCGGCGGGGGAAGCGTTCCCCGGCCGGGGGAGGTGTCCATGGCTCACAGGGGGGTGCTGTTTTTGGACGAACTGCCGGAGTTCAAGAAAAGCGTGCTGGAGGTGCTCCGCCAACCCATCGAGGATGGCCGAGTGACCATCGCAAGGGCCTCCATGAGCCTGACCTACCCGGCGGAATTCATGCTGGTGGCGGCCATGAACCCTTGCCCCTGTGGCTTCAGGGGTGATGAACGCCACGACTGCACCTGTACGGGCATGAAGGTGCGGGGGTATCTGTCCAAGCTTTCCGGTCCGCTTCTGGACCGCATCGACCTGCAGGTGGAGGTCCCGGCGGTGCCCTACAAGGACTTGAAGGCCGAGGCGGGAAAAGTGGATTCGGCCACCATGCGGCGAAGGGTGCTTGGAGCCAGACACGTGCAGGCCGAGCGGTTCCAGGGAATAAAGATTCGCACCAACAGCCAGCTCTCAGGCAAGGCCCTGGGAACGTTCTGCCCCATCACTGAAGACAGTCACCGCTTTCTGGAAATGGCCAACGCCCGCCTGGGGCTTTCGGCCCGGGCCCACACCAGAATTTTGAGGCTGGCCCGCACCATAGCTGACCTGGATTCAGAAAAGGACATCCGGGTGGAGCACTTGGCCGAAGCCATAAATTACCGGAATCTGGACCGGCAGACCGCGGCGTGAACCTCGGATATTCCCGTGGGTTGCTTCAGGGCATGTCCAACGATTCAAGGAAGCTTGTCGTGGCCACAATCTTACCCGCGCTGTCCAACTTGAAGACCTCCACCACGTCGCGTTCGAATATACCTTGGTAGTGGATCACGAAGCTGTCCACTCCCAGGTAGACGTTGTGTATCTTGATGTGCAGGTGCGGCATCTGTTCCAGCGCTTTGGCCCAGTATGGTGTAAGGGTCGCTTTGCCGCACAGTACCCCGTCCTCCTTGCCAAGTAGAAGACAGAATATGGGATTGGTTGCCTGAACATCCTCGTGGTAGTGTTTGAGGATACTCACAAGGTCGTGTTTGTTCCAATCGTCAACCAGACTTTGGGCAATCTCGCGAACTTGGGACTTGTCGAGCATGACACTTCTCCACTTCAGCGATTACTTGGGGGGGCACGGATGAGCTCAATCCGAGGGGGAGATATTCTGCTTCGATGCCAGGCGCGTCAATATCACTTTTGACTTGGCAAATTATTGGTCCCGCAGTGGCAGGCGGATGGTGAATTTTGCTCCCATGCCCGGCCATGAATCCACCTCGATGGTTCCATGGTGGTTGCTGGTGACAATGAAGTACGACACCGACAGCCCAAGGCCCGTGCCTTCACCGACCGGCTTTGTGGTGAAAAAGGGCTCGAATATCTTGCGTTTTGTCATTTCATCCATGCCCGGGCCGTTGTCTTCTATTTCAATGCGAATAAACCTGTCCTCTCTTGCCGTGCGTACCACAATGCGAGCAGGCTCATGCCCGGGCTCAAGGCCGGAAAGAGCGTGGGCGGCGTTGCTCAGCAGGTTCATGAGAACCTGCTGGATTTGGGTTTTGGAACAGGGAACTTCCGGAAGATTCGGGGCAAAGTCCCTAACGATCAGAATATTACGAAAATCATACTTTTTCTTCAGACTGTAGTCCGTGGAGCAAAGTTCAAGAGACTTGACGATCAGCTGGTTTATATCCGTTGGAGCAAGTGATGATTCGCTTTTGCGGCTGAATTCCAACATGCCGGAGACGATATGCGCCGCTCTCTGGGCCGCGTCTTGTATAATGCCGATCATGGTGAGGATGTCCCTGCGGCGAAGGAAGTCGTGTATAACGGTCAGTTCGCACCCGGCCTCCCGGCTTGCCCTCAGGTTGGCCGGGGAATCGTCAGTCAGGCGGCTCAAAAGTACCTGGGCGCTTTGCATTATTCCGCTCAGAGGATTGTTGATCTCATGGGCCATGCCTGCGGCTAGCCCGCCAACGCTCATCATCTTCTCGGTTTGGATCATGATCTCGTGCAGACGCTCCTGTTCCGTGGCGTCGTCGATGCGTACAACCAGCCCGCCCGTGCTTTTGCCTTGCAATGGATAGAACAGGATGTTGAGAAGTTGGAGGTCGTTGTCTCTTGTGAAAGGAACTTTGCGCACGAATACCGCCTGCTTCTGGGCGAGCGCTTCGTCCAGCTTGTCCTTAAGCGAGGCCAGCATGGGCAGGGCGACCCACGGGGGTTTGTCCAGGATGTCCTTGCGGGCTACCCCGGTCATGGCCGCGGCGCTCTCGTTCCAGTGCGTGACAAGGCCCTGGTCGCTGATGCCGACCACTACCGAGGGCATGGAATCGAGGATGTCGTTCAAGAGGGCTCGGGACTGGCGGAGGTCCTCCTGGGTGCGCTCGCGTTCCTCGATTTGCTCGCGCAATTGGAGCGTCCTCTCCAGGACACGCTCTTCCAGGTGTTTCTTGTGGGATTCTACCAGGTCTCGTTGCCGCCGCTCTTCAAATATGACTCCTAGCATGAAGGAGAAGTTCTGGAGATACTCAAGGTAGGGGGTGAAAGCTTCAGGGTCGGTGACGGTTAGGAGGAGTTCTCCCTTGCTGAAAGACCCTGCGGAAATGGACAGCCGCGTGACGGAAACTGGGAGGCTCTCCGATGGAGACGGCGAATACTCGGCTCGCGCCACGCCGGGCACGTCTGTCAGGCCCCGGCAGACGAAACTGAAGACGGAGTGCTCATCGGGCAGGTTGACCACGATGCTCTGCATGAGCAGGAGTTGCCCCAGGGGCTTTGGGTCGAGCATGGGCGGGCCGTTGGCTTCACATGAGCCGTTCGCTCTGGAGATACTGTTCCGGTGCGATAAAAAATGGGTTGTGGACCACTGAATTGCGGACGATCATGTACGGGTGCACCTTGAGGACATCCATGATGGTTGCTCCATCAAAGGAACGGGCATCGTACTGGCATACGGCCGTCACGGGGTATTGCCGCAGCAGCATGCTGACCCGTGATTCATATTCCAGAAGGCGTGATCCACCTGGCAGATGCTGCACCTCGGGCGTCATTTCACCGATGACCCTTGCCGCTCTGTAGCCCGTGCCGGTGGCGTCCTCATAGAAGGTCCGCAAGAGACCCAGCATCCTTTCAGGATCGAAACGATCGTCTTGATAATAGACTTGTCGGGTCCCGGAAAGTGTCAACGAGCCGGACTCCCGAACCTTGGAGTAGGATATTCCGAAATTGGACAGATATTCGTCCAGGGCCTCTTCGGTGGCTTTCTCCGAAAAACAGCTGACACGCTCCCCCGCCTGCAGTCCTGACAAAATAAACTGCAGGAGAGCGTCCTGGCGTTCGTTGTCCTCGCTGAATATCTGGCAGATATGAACGCCCGGCTCGAACTGCTGTCCTGTGAACCCAAGAGATATCTTAAGCCTGTCAGACATGCTGTTCTCCTTTGCCAAAGCCCGGCGTAGACCCTTGGCCGCATCAAAGACGTTATGCTGTGAGAGGAAGTGGCCGCCCTCGGATTGCTGATGGTCGGATACTACTTGAAGATCGTGCCGAGTCAAGATTGCCCACATGGAAAAAGGAGATTGCCTGCTGCAGATGTTCGGCCTGGCTGGAGAGCTCCTCCGCGGTGGAGGCTATTTCTTCGGCAGCGGCCGCGCTGTTCTGAACCACCTGACTCAGCTGGTTCACGGCCTGATTGATCTGCTGGGCTCCGGAGTTCTGTTCACGCGAAGATGAGGCGATCTCCTGGACCAGAACGGCTGTCTGTTTGATGTCCGGTACGATGGCGGCGAGCATGGCCCCTGCCTTTTCGGCCACGGCCACGGACTCGACGGAGAGAGTGGATATCTCCGCGGCCGCTAGGCCCGAGCGTTCCGCCAGCTTGCGCACTTCTGCCGCCACAACGGCGAAACCCTTGCCATGCTGGCCGGCTCTGGCTGCCTCAATGGCAGCGTTCAAGGCCAGCAGATTGGTTTGACGAGCGATCTCCTCGATGATGGAAATCTTCTCAGCGATCTGTTTCATGGCGTTCATGGTCAAGGCCACGGTCTTGCCTCCTTCCTCGGCCTCGGCGGCCGCCTTCATGGCAAGAGCTTCGGTCTGAGCCGAATTGTCCGCGTTGTGCTGGATGGTGGAGGTCATCTGTTCCATTGAGGAGGAAACTTCCTCAACGCTGGCGGCCTGCTGGGAAGCTCCCTGGGACAGGGTCTGGGCTGTGGCGGAAAGTTCTTCACTCCCGGCCGCCACATTATCGCACGCGGTCTGCACTTCAGCCACCACATCGCGCAGCTTGGAAACCATGACATTGAGCGACTGGGCCAGAATACCGATTTCATCCTTCTGGGCGATGTCCAGTGTTGCGGTGAAATCGCCGCCGGACATGTTCCGGGCGAAATTGACGCCCTTAGTGACTGGTCCTGTGATCGCTCTGGTAAGAAAAACGCCCACCAGGATTCCGATAAATACTGCGGCTGCAGCCACCCCCGTATTGACCATGCTGGCACTGGTTGCGTCGGAGCTCATCTTTTTTCTTTGAAACTCCAGAGACTCCTGGGTGAGCTGGCTCATTTCAGCAGCCCGCGACACCATGTCCTTGACGGCAGCGAGCTGTGAATCCGAAGCCGCGAGCAGATCCGCAATCCTGCCTTTGTAGGCTTGAGCCTTTTGGGCGATATCCTCGATCATGGATCTCTCTTCATTGGTGGAGGCCATGGGGGTGAGCTCTCTGCATGCCTCCCCAACGGTGTCGAGGTGCTTCATGGCGTTGGCGGCCCGTGCCTTGTCGTCCTGCCACAGATAGTAGAGGACCTCGATCCGGGATGAGAGAAAGAACTGCATTATCTCACTCAATTTCCGGTGCATCCCTATGCTTCGGGCTGAGACCTGAGAGCCGCCCGCTGTGTTGGCCTTGTCCAACGCTCCACTGAGGGTCTTATTCAATTCTCCCGCCGCCTGCTGCAGGCCGACCGCAGCGGCGGCCATGGTCCTTACCGCCCCCATTTTGAATTCCTTGGCTTCGCGGTATTTCCCGAAGTCAGCTTCATAGAGAAGAACGGATTTGGTTATCGCATCCAGCTTTTCCCTGTTCCATGCATCGCTGAAACCACTTTTGAGAGAAGAAGCATCGGTACGGGCGGTCTCCAACCTCTTTCTGAACGAGTCGACCCGCTTCTCATCGTTGGCATACATGATGTTGAGGGCATCTATGCGGGAGAGAAGGGTTTCAGTGTAAATCTCACTTACTTTTTCAGACTTGGCGGCCCGGTCGGTCACCGAACCAAGGCTCAACCAGCCGACGGAAGCCACAAAGACGGTAAAAAGGATGAGGACCGCGAAGCCGATGCCGATTTTGATCCCGAGGGTCATGTCTTTCATGCTGACCTCTGTTCGGGCACGGAGATATGCCCACGATACATATTAGGGAGATTATTCTCCGTACGTGGCTATTGCCTTCGCTCCGCAATTTCCATACTTTATAGAAAGAATCTAGACTGTTGAGGAGGCTCGCCATGGCCAAACCTTACCACGATATGGACCTGATTACATTCCAGCGCCGGTTCGGAACCGAAAAGGCCT
>JACQYS010000024.1 GCA_016208105.1 Desulfovibrio sp. | reverse complement strand
GCATCTTCAAAAATACCTCGATGAATTCTGCTACCGATTCAACCGCCGTTTCTGGCCTGGGCAGGGCTTCGACCGCCTCTTGAGGGCCTGCTCCAGTGCCACCCCTGTCACCTATGCGGAGTTAAGGGGATAGCCACGTAGATGGATGCGCAAGGCGGCTTTTGTGAAGCAATATTTGATGTTGCGATTGAATTTCATGGCGCTCAGCGATGGAAAAAGTGTGGCAATGTGTATCGGTCTGCAAAATAAAAGGCCGCTTTCCACATTGTGGAAAGCGGCCCAAAAGAATGAGTGCGCTGAGACTACAGTTCCTGCAATACCCAACACACCTGGCCGATGATGTTCCCGGCGATGATGGAGGAGCTTAAAAACTCCTCTTTATAGGAAGGGTTCTCGCTGCGCAGAATCACTCGGTTGTGCTCGAAGTCGTTGAAGAGTCTGCGCACAACCATTCCCTCGTTGGGGACGGCCACTGCGAAAATTTCACCTGAGCGGAGCTGCTTCTGGTCTTTGTTCACGCCGAAGTAGGCTCCGCGGCGCAGGATGGGTTCCATGTTCTGGTGCTCCATCTTGAAGACCGTCAGGGAAGGGCAGGTGAAAGGTTCTGGGATGGACAGCATCTCGATGGGCTTGTCCTGGAAAGAACCGTCTTCGACAATCACGCCGGTCATGGAGCTTACGGTCACGGTGCGCGACCGGGGCTTGTCGGACGAGTAGGTCGAGCCGGATTCCATCAACCCAACGGGCAGAGCCATTCCTTCCCGGAGCACCTGGGGCTGCTCCCCGGTGGTGACCCAGTCCGGATTGAGCCCATGGCTGCGGTACAGCTTAAGCAACCAATCCGCGGGGATCGATTGACGCCGCTTGGCGTCGGAGATGCTTGACTGGCGGATGCCGAGTATTGCCGCCAGATCCACCTGGGTGCGAGCGCCAGTGGCGCGTTTAATACGTTCCAAAGCTTCATCAAATGCATTGTACATGAGTCACCTCTTGGCTCCCGGCAACGTCGTGGAGCGCTCCGTTTAACCAATGGTGCGAACCCCTGATACCCAACTTCCAGAAATAATAGTCCAAGCGAAGATTTGAGTCAAACAATCACAGAAAAATATATAAACTCGTATCTCTTTGCTTGGCCCTGTAGGGGTCGCGAAAACCAGATAGGCACATTGCCTCGTGCCACTACCGACCTAAGCCATGTTTGGCCTGAGTTCACTGGTGATTCCGTCTGCCGGGGCACGCCCCGACGTGAAAAGCTCCTATATATAGTACGCCAAGCAGCGCAAGCAAAAAAACAGAGTACCCGTTTTCAGTGTTTAGGCATTTATTCCAAGCGGTTGTCAGGGTAGATACATTAGGGCGAATGCGTTTGGGGCATGCAAAATGCGGGAAACCCGCCATGTAAATGGCGTTGAACACCCCGGGGGAGCATTTCGGTTCCCGGGAGAGTCTATTTGCCAGCTGCGTTCAGCCAGAGTTGCCCGTAAAAAGCCTGGCCCAATGAGATGCATCCATCCCCTGGAGGCTCGTATTCGTGCGTGTGAGCCACAAGTCCAAAGCGCGCGAGCATGCCCGGAAGCAGAGTGGAAAGCGTCTTGTTGAGAAACACTCCCCCGCTTAACGCCACATGCCGTGTTCCGAAACGTTCGCAAAGCAGAAGAGCCATCTCGGAGAGACCGTTCGCCAAGCCGAGGTGGAAAAGGCGGCTTACCTCTCTGGCGGGTCTGCCTTGCAACGTGTCGTCCGCAGCCTGGCCGAAGAGAGACAGGGAATCAAGTAAGGTTAAACCAGCGGATTCCTGGACCCCACACGCATACCCGGCGTGCGGCAAAGGGTCCTGGCTATGTTCCAGCCTGATGGCTGCCTGACCCTCGTAGCTGATCTCAGGACAGATACCGGTCAGGGCGCTCACGGCATCGAAAAGTCTGCCGCAGCTTGTGGTCACAGGGCTATTCAGGCCTTTCTCCACCATGGCACGGACCAGGCCGGCTGCTTGTTCGCGGCCTTTAAGCCACGGCCAACCCTCTGCGAGCGGGTCGCGGCCCAGGGCCAGAAGATAGGACATGGCCATGCGCCAGGGCTGTCTGATGGCCGCCTCGCCTCCTGGTAAACGCACTGGGAAGAGGTGACCGGCCCGCACGAGGCTTGGTCCCGCAGGGTCGACGTAGAGGAACTCGCCTCCCCATATGGTGGCGTCGTCGCCATAACCCGAGCCGTCCATGGCCAGCCCGAGCACGGGCTCCATGATCTGCTTGCCGGCCATGACCGCGAGGATGTGCGCGAAGTGATGCTGCAGCCTGACAACGGGCAGGCCGCTTTCTTCCAGCGCGTAGCGGGTGGAAAGGTAGTCCGGGTGCTTGTCCGCCACCACCAGTTCGGGCCTGACCTGGAGGATGTGGCCCAGATGGGAAATGACTTCCTTGTGGAACCCGGCGGTCTCCAGGTTCTGCATATCGCCGATGTGCTGGCTCAAAAAGGCTTGGTCGCCCTTGGTAATGCATACCGTGTTTTTGAGTTCCGGCCCGACGCCGAGCACGCTCGGCCCCTTGACGGGCAGGAATATAGGGGAGGGGGTGAATCCCCTGGCCCGGCGAAGGAACTGGAGGGCCGGTTTTTCTTGGTCAGGCCGCAGGAAACGGACCACTGAATCATCGGTGCGCACCAGGATGTCCCGGTTGTGAAGAAGAAAAAAGTCGGCGATTGGCCCTAACCGGGCGAGAGCTTCGCGGTTTCCCAGCGAGATAGGTTCGGAACTCAAGTTGCCGGAGGTCATCACCAGCACTGGCGGTACGGAAGAGAGCTCCCGGATGGCGGCCAGCAGCACGTGGTGCAAAGGGGTGTAGGGCAGCATGGCCCCCAGGTGGTCCGTATCCGGGGAGACGTCCGGCGAGAGCGGGCTGTCCTTTTTCAGCCGCACGAGCACGATGGGGCGTTCCAGGCCGGAGAGCACATTGGCCTCTTCGTCGCCAAAGTCGGCCAGCAAGGCCAGGGTTTCAAGGTCCGGGCACATGACGGCCAGCGGCTTGGCAGGCCGCATTTTCCTGCGGCGAAGCTCGGCGACTGCGGCGTGGTTGCGCGCATCAACGGCCAGATGGAACCCGCCGAGCCCCTTGAGGGCCAGAATCTTGCCATCGATCAGGGCTTGTGCGGCCAGTTCCATCGCCTCGGGACCATCGGCCAATCTCTCGCCCGAACCGTCCGCGAACCATACGGCTGGGCCGCAGATTGGGCAGGCATTGGGCTGGGCGTGGAAACGGCGGTCCAGCGGGTTCTCGTATTCTGCCTTGCACTCTGGGCAGAGAGGAAAACAGGCCATGGTGGTGGCGTGACGGTCGTACGGGAGGCTCGCGGTGATGGTGTAACGCGGGCCGCAGTTGGTGCAGTTGGTGAACGGGTAGCGGTGTCTTCGGTTGTCCGGGGCGGCCATGTCGGCCAGGCAATCCGGGCATGTGGCCACATCAGGACTGACAAGCACGTGATGCCCCTGCCCGGCGGAGCTCTCGCGGATAACGAAGCCGGCGTCGCCTTCGACGGCGGGGACTTGCGCCCGGGAGTTCTCAACAATCATGGCCAGGGGCGGCAAGGTCGAGACCAAATCCCTGGCGAAACGGTCCAGGTCGACCCGCGCACCCTGTATTTCGATGACCACGCCTTCAGGGGCGTTCAAGACGAATCCGGCAAGGCCACACTGTTGTGCAAGGCGGAAGATGAAAGGCCTGAACCCTACTCCCTGGACCCGGCCCACCACCACATGACGATCTCGTTCGATGGTCTGCATGCTTGGACCAAGCTACATCAAGGAGCAAAAAGAAGAAAGACGCGCACGGCGCGGGGTTTAATGGCCCTGCTCGAGGAGCATGCGCCTCAGGACTGTTTAGCTCCGGAGAGCCTGATATACAGGCTTTTCAAGCGTCCTTTAAGGAACCGCCCCGGTTTGAAGGCCACCGGTGCCAGTTCGCCTGGCAGGGTGAAACCGAGTGTGTCGAAGTCCTCCGGTCGTTTCATTGAATAAGACACCTCTTCAACGAGTCCCCTTCTTGCCGCTTCCTCTCCCAGAGGGGTGCCGTCCGGAGGCAAACCGAGCACGGCGTGCAGGGCGGTGTCCAGGGCAACGGGATTGGCGCAGGCTCCCAGGAGGCCAAGAGAATAGGGTTTGCCATTGGCCGGGCCGCACACGTGCATGGCCACCACGCCGTCCACGAGGCTCACGGATTTGGGCATGGCCTGACAGACGTCCATGATCATGCTCTCGAAGCGGGTGCCTTTTTCACCATGTTTCTGGTGGGCCAAGGATTTTCGAAACCCCATTACGCAACCGAAGAAGTTCTTCACCGCCAAGGTGAGCCGCATCTGGTCGTGGACCTTGAAACGAGGGACATTGACGATGAAGGGGACGTCCAGCGCCTGGGCCGACACCCCGACCGTGCCGCCAAGCGTGAGTGGCAGTTGGCGTGGCCTGGTCAGGTTGACGATGGTGGCGGGAAGCCCGGCCAAAGCCTTGTCCAGGCCGCAGGCTCTGGCTACGATGCGCCCCGTGCCGAAGGCGGGGGAATCGCCGACAGTTATGCGCGCGCCAAAGTCGGCCAGATACCGGCAGACGGCGCGCACCACAGCGGGGTGCGTGCAGGAGAGGGCCGTGTTGCTCGGTGCCACAAGGTTGGGCTTCACCAGCACGTGATCCCCACGAGTTGGCCTGCATCCCGAGAGCTCAAGCAGCCGCCCGGTGAGGGTGTCCAGGTCCGGACTGGAGTAGCTCGGCAAATGCTCGAGAAACACGTCTTGAGGCATGGATGGATAGTACACGCCTTCACCCTGGCCGCCAAGGCTGCACAGTGATGGTTGTCTGCATGCCCCGCCTCACCCCATGTTGATCGCCGCCGGCATGCTCGCATCCTCTGCCTCCGGATGGGAAAGAAGCATCTCCGAGTTCGGAGCCCCAGGAGGCACCATGGGGAAGACCATTGCGTCCCGATCCACCCGGGCATGAATCAGAACCGGACCAATTGCGCGAAGTGCTTCTTCGAGCTTCGCGGCTGGGTCGGTGCTTGCGTCCAGATCCACCCCTTTCACGCCGAAGGCTTCGGCCACAGCCGCGAAATCGGTTCCGCGGCCATACCGGGAGGCGCTTTTGCGTCCCTCGAAAAAGAGGCTCTGCTGCTGGGCCACCAGGCCGAGGCTCTGGTTGTCCAGCACCACTATCTTCACGTTGGCCCCAGTCTCGGCCAGTGTGGCAAGCTCCTGGATGTTCATCTTGAGGCTGCCGTCACCCGTGAAGCAGACCACCTGCGCCTTGGGCTCGGCCAGCGAAGCGCCAATGGCCGCCGGGAGCCCGAAGCCCATCACTCCCAATCCGCCTGAGGTCAGCCAACGCCCCGGTGCCCGGTAGGGGAAACTCTGGGCCACGAACATCTGGTGCTGGCCCACATCCGTGACGATCACCGCGTCCTCGCGAAGCATTGACGCCACTTCGCCGATAAGGCTCCGGGCGCATCCAGGGCAATTGGCTGGGCCTGTGGCGGGGGCATGGGCTTTGAGTCTGTCTATTCGACTGGGCCATTCGCGTCGCGGCTTGCCTTCCACCAGGGGGAGAATGGCGGCCAGGGCAAGACCGGCATCCGCCACGATGCCCAACTCCGCATGTTTGATTCGGCCCAGCTCTTTCTCGTCCACATTGATGTGGATGATCTTCGCCTTGGGGCAAAACGCGTCCACCTTGCCCGTGGCCCGGTCGTCGAAGCGGCTGCCCACCGCGATGAGCAGGTCGCATTCGTGAAGGGCGGCATTGGCCCAGTGATGTCCGTGCATCCCGTGCATGCCCAGGCTCAGCGGATGTGTCGCGGGAAACGCCCCAAGGCCCATGAGGGTCATGGTCACGGGCAGAGACGCCTTTTCCGCCAGGCTCCGGGCGTGTTGCGGTGCCCCCCCGCGCACGGCTCCGCCTCCCAGAAGCAGCACGGGCCTTTTTGCCGCGTTTATCATGGCTGCCGCCCGGGATGCGTCCCAGCTCAGGGGGGCGGGCTGGGATATGGAAGAGGCAACAGCGGGCAGCTCCAACTCGAGCGTCTGGCATTGCACGTCTTTCGGAATATCCAAGAGGACCGGGCCGGGACGCCCCTCAACCGCAAGCCGGAAGGCCTTGTTCAGGGCGTGCGGCAGTTCCCTGGCGCTTTCGACCATGCGGCTTAATTTCGTGATGGGCTTCGTGACGGCCACGATGTCCACTTCCTGGAAGGCTTCGGTACCAATCTGCGCGCGGGGCACCTGGCCCGTGATGCAGACCAGGGGCACGCCATCGCGCTGGGCGTCCGCGATGGCCGTGACCAGGTTGGTGGCGCCAGGGCCCGAGGTGGCCAGACACACGCCGGGGATGCCGGTGAGGCGGGCCATGCCCTGGGCCATGAAGGCCGCACCCTGTTCGTGCCGGGCCAGTACGTGGCGGATCGTCACGCTTTGCCCCAGGGCGTCGTACAGGGGAAGGATGGAACCGCCGGGGATTCCGATGACGGTACGCACTCCCCGGCTTTCCAGGAATTTCACGATGTAGTGGGCGCCGGTGATGCTCATGGTGACCTCCGCGTAAGGTGCCGGGCGGGCCGGGGAGGTTTCTGGAGCTGAAATGAAAAACCCCCGCCGGCTAGCCGCGCCGGCGGGGGTTGAAGATTCGATACTACGTACTGATCACAACCCGCTGGAAGCGGCCGCGAGAACTACCTGGCGTACTACTAGGACGCTGGTCATTCGGGAGACGGTGCGGGCGGTGTTGTTCTGCATGCATTTCGCCTACCTCTGGCGCTGGCGGTCTGTCAACACTCTTTGCGCAGCGACTGCATGAGAATGAATTGAATCTCCCAGGGGCGCTTCGGCCGATGATGTTCGCCCTGTCCGATATCGGCGAGAGGTGCCGCCAAGCCTCAGGCCAGGGCTACGGGCAGTTCCGCCCACACCGTGGTGTAGCGCGGCGAGCGCATCTCCTGGCGCATACCCCAGGGACGCTTTATGCCGGACGAGGCCGCAAAAAGAGTCTCCCGGCCCCATTTGGCGTTCACCTGGTCCAGGACGGCCATGAGCCTGTCCTTGCGCCGGTCCGGTTCGCGCAGAAGCGAAAGCTGCATCCCTCCCTCGTTCTCGATGCCGGTAAGCATCACTCCAAGTTTCTTATACCGGCGGTCCGGGATAAAGATGCTCTCCAGCGCCTTCATGCCCGCGCGGACGATTTCTGTGGTGCGGGAAGTGGCCGGATTCATGGCCTGGCTTTGCAGTACGCCTTTTAGGGGCTGCTGTGCGTCGCCGGTGTAGATCTGCACCCAGACCAGAATCGTCGCGGCCTGCCCCTTTTGGGCGCGCAGTTTTTCGGCGGCACGACTGGCGTAGTGGCTGAGCGCTTCGCGAAGGTCGTCCAGCCGGGTGACCGGGTGGCCGAAGGAGCGCGAGGTGACAATGGCCTTCTTGGACCTGGGCGCCGCCCCCAGGGGGATGCAGGGAACTCCTTGCAACTCCAGCCAGGTGTGCAGTCCGGCAATTGTAAATTTT
Source organism: Desulfovibrio sp. (assembly GCA_016208105.1). NCBI lineage: Bacteria > Pseudomonadati > Thermodesulfobacteriota > Desulfovibrionia > Desulfovibrionales > Desulfovibrionaceae > Desulfovibrio > Desulfovibrio sp. The sequence goes on along the minus strand of JACQYS010000024.1, from coordinate 49,968 downwards.
TTCTTTACATAGTCGCGGGGAAGGCGGGTGAAGTCGAGGGCGGTCAGCACGCCGGACGCTTTGAGCCGCTTGGCGCGGCGAGGCCCGATACCCCAGATGTCCGAGACTTCCAGAAGGCTCAGGTATTCTCCCCGTTGTGTACTGTCCGGGATTTCGAGCACCCCGTTGAACGCCGGATCTTTCTTTGCCAGTTTATTGGCCGCCTTGGCCAGGGTCTTGGTGGAACCTATGCCGACAGACACCGTGATGCCCGTGTCGCGCTTCACCCTCTCACGCAGCATCCGGGCAGTTTCCGCCGCGTTGGCGGGCATGTCCGTGATGTCTAAAAACGCCTCGTCGATGGAGTACACCTCCATGCGCGGCACCAGCCCGCCGGCCGTGGCCATCACCCGCGCGGACATGTCCCCGTAGAGGGCATAGTTGGAAGAAAAGACGGCAATGCCCTGGCGGGCGAACAGCTGGCGGCATTTGAACGCCGGAGCGCCCATGGGGACGCCCAGGTCCTTCGCCTCTTTGGAACGGGCGATAATGCACCCGTCGTTGTTGGAGAGCACCACCACCGGACGGTCTGCCAGATGCGGCGCGAAAACCTTCTCGCACGAGGCGTAGAAGTTGTTGCAGTCCATCAGAGCGATCTGCATGACGTCAACCCGTGTATGACATAAACAGCCACCCCCCAGATTTCCACGGAGCGTTCTTCGGTCAGTAGGATGAGAGGGGATTCGGGGACCTCCGTGGCCAGCGCAAGCTTGCGGCCTGCGAGCTTGAGGCGTTTGACGGTGAGGTTCCCGTCCACGGCAGCCACCACCACATGGCCCGGCTTGGGGCTGACGGAGCGGTCCACCACCAGGAGGTCTCCGGAGGCGATTCCCGCTGCGCTCATGGAATCGCCTCGAACCCGGAAGAAGTACGTCGAGGATGGACGGATAATGAGGTGCTCGTTCAGGTTCAGGCGCTGGTCGATGTAATCCTCGGCCGGGGAGGGGAAGCCGGACGGGGCGTCGACCACGGGGAGCGAGAAGTCTGTCGGTGAGCGCATGACAAATTGTATAGTTTAATTTGACGAAGGCGGCAAGTTTGATTTGTCGGACAGATGACTCGCTCTGCATCAGGGCCTAAGCGCAGAGACGTGGAAGCGTTCAGGAAAGGGGCGGCTCGGCTACTTGGTCAGCAGGCTGAGCATCTTCACCGCATCTGTCGTAGGTGGTTCGCAGCTCCCGTTTCGGCAGACGTAGGCAGTGGCCTTGCCGTCAAGAGGGCACATGCCGGCGGTGTAGGAGGCCATGGAGGCCAGCTCGCCCTTCTCATCGCGCACAAGCACCAGAGTCATGGGCAGATAGCGGCTGCGCAGGGCCGTCAGGAAGGGCTCGAGCGATTCGGCGTCAGGACCGGACAGCACCACATCCGAGCCGGGCCCCAGAGCGAAGTCCAGGCCGCACAAAAGCATGGTGAAACCCGATGGGAAGCGGGTCAACCCGTCGCCCAGGCAGCGGAGCAGGCGGGAGGCCGCCTCGGCCAGATCAGACCGCGCCGCCAGGCGGGAAAGCTTGAGAAGGACCAGAAGGGCGGCGGAATTGCCCGAGGGCAGGGCCGCGTCGAAAAATTCCTTCTGGCGCACCAGGTGCGTGGGAACGTCCTTGGCGGTGAAGAAGAAACCCCCGTGCTCGTTGTCCTGAAAGCGGTCGAGGACTTGGTCCGCCAGATCAAGCGCGGCCTGGAGCCAGCCCAGGTCGTACGTGGTCTGGTAGAGCTCCGTGAGACCCCAGGCCAGGAAGGCATGGTCGTCCAGGTTGCCGGGAACGGAGGCGTCCATGTCGCGATAGCGGTGCAAAAGCTGTCCGTTTTGGTCGCGCAACCGGGCCAGAATGAAGTCGGCTGCCCGGGCGGCCGACTGGGCGAGGTCCGGTTCTTTAAGTACGCGGGCGGCCTGGGCCAGGGCGGCGATCGTCAGGCCGTTCCAGTCGGTGAGGATCTTGTCGTCCTTGTGAGGCCGGACGCGCTTGTTCCGGGCGTCGAGCAGACGCTCCCGAATGGATTCCAGGCGCTCGGCCAGATCCTCGGGGGGAAGAGCCGCCAAGTGGGGGATGTTGGCCCCGGTCTTGTGGCCGGTGGCCTCCTCGGTGAAGTTTCCGTCCGGAAGAAAACCGAAAAGCTCGGCGTAGAGCTGTGCGTCCTCGACCGGGAGAATGCGGCGCAGCTCATCCGTTGTCCACACGTAGAACTTGCCTTCCTCGCCCTCGCTGTCAGCGTCCCAGGCACTGTGGAAAGCCCCTTCGGGACCGGTCATGTCCCGCAGCACGAAGCGGGCGACTTCCAGGGCGGTACGCTTGAACAAGGGGTCACCCGTGGCCTGGAAGGCTTCCGTGTAGGCCATGAGGAGCATTGCCTGGTCGTAGAGCATTTTTTCGAAATGCGGCAGCAGCCAGTCCGCATCCGTGGAGTACCGGTGGAAGCCAAGGCCCACATGGTCGAATATCCCGCCCAGCCGCATGGCGGTGAGTGTTATGGAGACCATGTCCAGGGCCACGCGTTCGCCTGTACGCCGGTGGTGGCGAAGCAAAAAGAGCAGCTGGTGGGGAGAAGGGAACTTGGGGGCCTCCCCGAAGCCTCCCCGTTCCTGGTCGAACCGCGAGGCAAGCTGGCGATAGGCGGTGTCCAAAACTTCGGGGCCTGGGTCCGTGCGGGAGGGAGATACTTTCTGGTGATCGGCCAGGGCTGAAAGTATCTTGCCGGCGGTCTGTTCCACGTCGCCGCGCCGATTGGTCCATGCTTCCCGGACGCTCGGCAAGAGGTCCATGAGGCCCATGCGTCCGAAGCGGGAATGCTTGGGTATGTAGGTGGCCGCAAAAAAAGGCCGTCCCAGGTGGTCGGCGAAGATGGAGAGGGGCCAGCCGCCCGCGCTGGTCATCATCTGGCAGGCGGTCATGTAGATTCCGTCCAGGTCCGGGCGCTCCTCCCGGTCGATCTTCACCGGGACCGCCGTGGCGTTCAGGAGGTTTGCCGCTTCCTCGTCCTCGAAGCATTCGCGTTCCATGACGTGGCACCAGTGGCAGGTGGAGTAGCCGATGGAAATGAACAGAGGTTTGTTTTCCGCCTCGGCCTTGGCAAAGGCCTCCTCTCCCCAGGGGAACCAGTCCACAGGATTGTGCGCGTGCTGGAGGAGGTAGGGGCTTTTTTCATGAACCAATCTGTTGGTGAACTCCGGCATGTGACCTCCTGGCGGGTGCTGCGGGTGAAGGTAGACCACTTTTTTTATGGGAACCAGGAAATTCGTGTTCGCCCCATAGATGTATTTTCTGGCTTGGTGTAACTTGTAATACGGTCACATTTTTATGAAACTCAGCGCCAAAGCGTCACTTTTGCTCACCGGGCTCGTTCTTGCCGTCATAGCGGCCACGAGTTTTTTCCTTTTTGCCTACCAGCAGAAGGCCATCAAGGACCTCGTCATCCAGCAGCTCGAATCCGAAGCGAATTCCCTGGCTGTTGAAATACGCGCGTTCGTGGATGAGAACATCCGCGATATGGGGGCCATCGCCGGGAATATGCCTGCTGGCTGGAACCAATCCGGCGACCTGGGGCCTGTCCGGGAGTACCTGGCACGACAATCGTCTCATTACCCGAAGTTCGAAAATGGATTTTTCCTGCTGGACCGGGAAGGGCGGTTTCTGGCCGACTATCCTCCCCACCCCGAGCTTCATGGGCAGTCTTTCGCTCACAGGGACTACTACACCCGCACCATGGCCCTGGAGCGTGGTGTGATTGGCGACCCGTACGTGTCCGCCCGCAGCGGTTTGCCGGTGCTCACCATCACAGCCCCTCTCAAAGGGCCCGGAGGAGAAATTCAGGCTGTGCTCTGCGGTTCGCTGAATCTGCTCTCCCCGTGGGCATTGGGAGAACAGCAGCAACGCAGGATAGGCAAGACCGGCTATATCTACGTTATGGACCACAGCAGGCGGTTCATTATCCACACCGACACATCCAGGATACTAAAGCCTCTTGAAAAGGGCAGGAATCTCTTTCTGGACAAGGCCGTGGAGGGGTTTGAGGGGCCAGGGGAAACCATCAACAGCCAGGGGGTTCCGCTCCTTATCGCCTCTCGTCAGATTCCAACCTGGGGCTGGGTGGTACTGACACAAATGCCCATCAAGGAGGCCATGGCGCCCATGCACGAGGCCGCCTTGGCAGTGGGGCTGTTTTTCCTGGGTGCCCTGGTTCTGGTGCTGCCGGTTGGTTTTTCGGCCATGCGCCGCATCACACGGCCGCTTGAAGCGCTGGAAAAGGCCACGCACGTCATCAGCCAGGACCTCCGCAAGCCGGAGGGCGCTTTCACAAGGCCTTTTGCCTCCAGCGCCATGGACGCCCTGCGCGGGATGCGTTCTTCCGACGAGATAGGCCAACTGGCCCGGGCCTTTTTTCAGCTTTCGGTGCGGTTGAAGCAGACTCTCAGCTCGCTGCGAAATGCTGCCGAAGACTGGGAGAGAACGTTCTCCTCGGTGCAGGAAGCGTTGTTGGTGATTGACGGCCAAGGGAAAGTGCTTCGCATCAACAGAGTGGCCGAGGACCTCTTCCGCACCGTGAAGACCAAGGCCATCGGCGTTTCCTGGCGTGAAGTGCTGGCCATGGGCAAAACTCCACCCGAAGAATGGCCGTCGAACGAGAGTATTCAACAGTCCAGCAGATTTAAAACAGCAGCTTCGCTGCCGGACAGGCCCGGACGTTTTGAATTGTCCTTCTCCGCGATCCAGGGGCGCAAGGGGGACGGCGGTCATTTGCTCATGGTGACCGATGTGACCGAAAAAATGCAAGCCGAGGAACGCATCCGCGACCTGGCCTTCCATGACGCCCTCACCGGTCTGCCCAACCGCCTTCTGCTGGCGGACAGGCTCGAGCAGGCCGTGGCCACAGCCATGCGTAACGCAACCAAGGCTGGAGTCCTGTTTCTGGATCTGGACGACTTCAAGCAGGTCAACGACACCTTCGGCCACGAAACCGGAGACGAGTTGCTGGTGCAGGTGGCAGAACGCATGGCTGGCTGCCTGCGCTCCAACGACACACTGGCACGCTACGCCGGTGACGAGTTCGTGGTGGTGCTCATGGACCTGAAATCGCCGAGTGAGGCCGCGAACATTGCCTCCCGGATGCTGGCGGCGCTTTCCCCGGAGTTTGAACTCGCCAACGGGAAGGCCCGCATAGGAGCAAGCATCGGTATCGCTGTATACCCCGAAGACGGCGTGACTCCGGGTTTGCTTCTCAACCACGCAGACACAGCCATGTACCGGGCCAAGAGCAGGGGAAAGAACAGTTATCTCTTCGCGGACAGCCCGGCCATGGCCACCGGAGAGGGCCTGCCGAAACAGTAGAGGGGCAATCGCGGACGGTTTGCGACGGCTACCTGGGAAATGCGACGTTTCTCGATAGGTTACTTGCCTTGCGGTGTGGAACGGAACCGGCCCCCCAGCAGGTAGTAGACTGTCTTGGGAATCTCCAGGAGCACTATGCGGGCCGATTCCTGGTCGGTCCACCAGGCAGCGGGCAACTTCTCAGTGGGAGTGCCCACCACCCGTATGTCCCAATCCGGGAAGGCATCCTTGAAGATTATCCTGGCGCGGCGGACATGGTATGGAGAAGTCACCACCAGGAGCGAACCGGGCTTGGAACCCAGCTGCGAGGCCAGGGTTTCAGCCTCCTGGTAGGTGCTCAAAAGCTCGTCCCCGTAGTATTCGATGGCTTCTGCCGGCACGCCCTTTTTGCGCAAGAGCGCCTTGTAGATTTCCTCATGGCGAGGAAATGAAAGCATGTTCTGGTCCAGCACCCTCTCGCTTCTCAGCCGGTAGGCCCGGCCCACATACACCTTCTTGGCCATGCCCAGCTTGTAGAGCTCGGCCGCGTAGGCGGCGCGGCTGAAATCGCCGCACAGGACTACCATGGCGTCCGATGTGGCCGGAGAGTCGCTGTTCTGGAGCCAGTGCCCGGCCGTGAGGAGGATGCCGAGCCCGACCACGGCTGCGGCCAGCAGGAGATGCTCGACAACGTGCAATGCTGTTTTGAAATTCGGCTTCATGACTACGCCTCCGTACTTCCAGCGTATGCCTTGCGGTAACGGGCCTTGTAGCCCGCGAAGTTTCCTTCAGCAATGGCTTGGCGCGCGCCGGTGGCCAGCTGCAGGAAGAAATGCACGTTATGTATGGTGTTTAGCCGGTAGGAGAGCAGTTCCTGGGCTATGTAGAGGTGTCGCAGATAGGCCTTGGAAAAGGTACGGCAGGTGTAGCATGAGCACTCCGGGTCCAGCGGGGAATCGTCCTCCTTGTACTCGGCGCGCTTGATGTTCACCTGGCCCTGGGACGTATACAGGGTTCCGTTGCGGGCGTTTCTGGTGGGCAGCACGCAGTCGAACATGTCGATGCCGTTTTCGATGCCCGTGAGGATGTCCAGGGGCTTGCCAACGCCCATGAGGTAGCGGGGCTTGGCTGCCGGCAGGAGGGGCGCGGTGTGGGCGATGAGGTCGTACATCTCGGCCGTGGATTCGCCCACGGAAAGCCCACCAATGGCGTGGCCTTCAAACCCCATGGAGCAGATGGCCTCGGCGGACTGTTCACGCAGATCCGTGAAAAAGCCGCCCTGCACGATGCCGAAGACCAACTGTCCGTTTTGGCCAGGCAGGTGGTTCAGTCTGGAACGCTCGGCCCAGGCGTGGGTGAGTTCCAAGGACTTCTCTGTGTAGGCGTGGTCGGCACCGAAGGGAACGCACTCGTCGAGCACCATCATGATGTCCGACCCCAGGTTGCGCTGGATGTCCAGGACCTTCTCCGGGGTGAAGAAGTGCTTGGAGCCGTCCAGGTGGGAGCGGAATTCCACTCCGTCCGGTGTGAGTTTGCGCAGGGATGAAAGCGAGAACACCTGGAACCCGCCGGAATCGGTGAGGATGGGGCCGTCCCAACCCATGAAGGCATGCAGCCCGCCTCGCCTGGCCACCAGGTCGTCGCCCGGGCGAAGGTACAGGTGGTAGGTGTTGCCCAGGATGATCTGGGCGCTGGCTTCCTTGAGGTCCCGCGGGCAGAGCGACTTCACGGTGCCAAGCGTGCCCACGGGCATGAAGGCCGGGGTGTGGACAATGCCGTGGGCGGTATGGAGTTCGCCCAGGCGGGCGCTTCCATCGCTGGTTTTCAAGGTAAAAGTCCCTGGCGCGGCGCTGTTCTGGGAAGTGGAGGCGGATGCCCCCTGGCAGTGTGCTTCGTGCATGTCGTTCATGTTTTGGCCACGCCGCGTTTGGGGCAGATGTCTGTAAGTTCGCAGGCAGGGCATTTGGGTTTGTGTGCCGGGCAGACTTCGCGGCCGAAATAGACCAGCAGGTGGTTGATCTCGCCCCATTGGTCTTTTGGAAAAAGAGGCATCATGTCACGCTCGATCTTCACCGCGTTGTCTGAATCGGTGAGGCCCAGGCGAAAGGCAAGGCGGGTGACGTGGGTGTCCACGGCAATCCCCTCGTGAACACCGAAGGAGTTGGACAACACGATGTTGGCCGTTTTTCGGGCCACGCCCCCAAGGGTGATCAGTTCGGCCATGGTGCCGGGCACCTTGCCGCCGTAGGTCTCCATGATGCGTTTGGCCGCGCTGATCAAATTTTTTGCCTTGTTGCGGAAAAAGCCCGTGGAGCGCACCACCTCTTCCACATCCTCCTGGGAAGCCTTGGCCAGTTCGGCAGGGCCGGGCCAGCGGGAGAAGAGCTTCGGGGTGACCAGGTTCACGCGGGCGTCCGTGCACTGGGCGGCCAGGACCGTGGCCACCAGGAGTTCCCAGGCGTTGTGGTGGTCCAGGGCCGGAACGGTCTTGGGGTATTTGGCGCGCAGGCGCGTAAATATGAGTGGCGCGCGTTCTGTTGCTGTCATGGGCTGGGGGATACCGGAAACAGGGTCGACGGGCAATCGCGAGGATGGCTCAATGAATTACACTTCCTGTCCGGGTCATGCACATATGACGTCCAAAGCGGTCTTTTCGTTTCAAGAAAGAGACCATCCCTCGCCGACAGCAAGGGACCGGAACACTTCAGGTGCGATACCCAGGCGGAGCAGGGCTGCCTTGAGATCCGTCACTGGCTGGTTGATTCCTTCGTCGGAAAGCCTGAACACCCCGTGGTGATGGGCGATTCCGGAACGCGCGCCTAGAATCTGGAAAGCCCGTGCCGCTTCCTCCGGGTTCATATGCGCCGCGGCCATGAACCAGCGAGGCTCGTAGGCCCCGATGGGCAGAAGCGCCGCCCGGAAGGAGCCGAACCGTTCACGAATCTGCCTGAACGGCTCTCCGGCCGCGTAACCGGTGTCCCCGAAAAAACAGATGTTGCCTCCCTGGGTTTCCACGACGAAGGAGGCCCACAGGGCGTTTCTCCTGTCGAGAATGCCCCGGGCGGACCAGTGGTGGGCCGGAGTGGCGTGGATGCGCACCTCGGGAGCAATGTCCAAAGACTGCCACCAGTCCAGCTCCTCGCAGCAAAGTCCTGGCGCGCCTTTTTGGGTCAGCCCGGCGTTTCCGAGCGGAGCTATGATTCTGGGCCTGTCCCGTTTCCACAGGGCCGCCAAGGTTGGCAGGTCCAGATGATCGTAATGGTTGTGCGACACCAGCACCACGTCCACGCGGGGAATATTGTCGAGGGGAATGCCGGGCGGACGGACACGCTTGGGTCCAAACAGGCCAAGCGGGCCCGCCCTGTCCGACCAGACCGGGTCGGTGAGGATGTTTTTCCCCGCTGTCTGGATGAGGGTGGTGGAATGCCCGATGCTGGTTATGCGCAGGGATTGCCCGTGAATCCTCTCGGGGGGAGCATCGACGCGGACGTTGGGAACGGATTTTGGCCAGGGGGTGGCACTACCGGTAAACCACCACTTGAAAAGATCACCCAGGCCCCTGCCCGATTTGTCCCACGGGTTGTAGAACCGTCTGCCGTCGAAATGGTCCGAGGCTGGGCCTTCGTAATCCCTGGACCGGTGCGCCCGCAAAAGCGACGCGATCATTGCGGTGAGTGCATGCTTAAGCGACACGTTCATGCCCCTTAAATGAAAACGCCCCGCGCGGGCGGGGCGTTGGCGAAACAAGGAGTTGCATCGAACCTACGGCAGAAACACCACGGCGGAAATGGTGGTGGTCCACATGCCGGAGACTCCCTGGGTGACGCTCGGGAGAGACTTGGACTCGATGATCTTGCCGGACATCATGTAGATCTCGCGGCGTTCGTCGTAGGCGGTCTCGGGATCGAAGTCGATGCCCAGGGTCGTGGCCAGCATGGTGGACGCCAGGTCCTCGGCGAAGTCGCCGATTTCCTTTTCGTCCTTGCCGAAGGAGGTGTGCTCAGAGATGTATCCGTAGTTGTCCTTGCTGGCGGGGAAGGCCATGCCCACTGCGGAGCCGACGAAGCGGCCCTTCTCGTCAGTGGCGTTGCGCGCCATGACGCAGAAGGTGATCTGCCCGGGGTTTAGGAGCGCGGTGCCTTCTTCCACGGTCAGAAGGGTGCAGTTGGGGGGATAGATGCTGGAGACGTACACCAGGTTCAGCTTTTCGATTCCAGCGTCTCTCAGGGCCAGCTCAAAGGATTGCAGCTTATTCTTGTGACGGCCAATGCCTCTTGTGAAGAAGGCTTTGGTCGGAACAAACGTTTGTCCGAACATTCGAAGTCCTCCGTGGGGGATCCTCCCGCCTCGCGGGGGAATCGACTCATAAAGATTTTTTATCTCGAAGTATAGGCTTTTTTGCCCCTGCTTTTTCAAGGGCTTGCTTAATCTCCGTTTCGGTTCCTTTTACCTGCGCAATAACCCTAAATAACGTCTTTCCTTCGAGTTTCACCTCTTCCACAGAGGCCTTGAGACCCTTTTTCTTGAGCCTTTCGACCTCGGCGTCAGCCTGGGATTTTTTATCCAGTGCGGCGACCTGATAGGAACAGGCATATTTCTGGTTCGGGGAGTCCTTGGCGTCTTTTGACTCCTTGGGCTTTGCCGGCTCGGAATGGGGAGCCTTCTTGTCCGGCTGGGCCGGGGACGTTGCCACCTGGCCCTTGGGCAGAGGCGAGGGAGTCTTTTCCAGGGTGCTGGTGGGCACCGCTGGGGCCAAGGGTGCCGCACCGCCTTGGGGAGATGCCGTTGCTGGCTGTTCGGCTGGTTTCTTGGCCGAATCCACGGTGACGGTCTCCGGGGGCTTTTTCCCCTGGAGCGTGTCCTGGAAATGAAGCTCCTCGGGCTTCAACACCGTCGGCGGTTCCTTGTTGTCCTGCTGCGTCTGGGCCGGAGCGGTGGGCATTATCTGGGCAACCTGGGGCACGGCGTTCTCGGGCTTGTAGCCCCTGCCCACCAAAACGCCCAGGATGAAAACCCACACGATGCCGAGGATACCCACAACCGCCACGGAGATGAGCCCAGGACCGGTGAATTCAAAGGTGAATTTCCTGGGCCCTTCTGGGGATTTTGATACGTTGAAGCGGTCCACAACCTTCATGAAAAACTCCGGCTGCTGTTGCAGGCAGGGCCGTCGCCGGGCATTTGACCAGGCGGCGATCCAAAACCAGGGTGTAGCTTAAGCCAAAACCATACGTTCATCATTACCTGAAGATTACATTTTCTCCGGAGCGCTGACGCCCAGCAGCTCAAGGCCATTGCGGATAATCTCTGCCACGGCAGCCAATATGAGCATGCGGGCCCTCATGAGCTCCTCATCCGGGGCGGCGAGCACAGGGTGGGCTGTGTAGTACCGGTGCAGGAGGCCGGCCAGATCCCGAAGGTAGAAACTTATGATGTGGGGGCTCATGGTCAGTGCGGCATTGGCCAGTATATCCGAATACTGCTCCATGAGGCGCATGAGGTCAAGGTCCTCGGCCGTGTCCAGGCGGGCGAGCAAATCAGCGGATGTTTCGGGAATGGATACACCGCGCTCGGCGGCCTTGGCGAAAAGCGAGCAGATACGCGCATGGGCGTACTGTACATAGTAAACCGGATTGTCCATGGACTGCTGTTTGACCAGCTCCAGGTCGAAGTCCAGGTGGCTGTCGGACTTGCGCGAAAGGAACATGAAGCGGGCTGCGTCCACGCCCACCTCGGCGCACACGTCGGCCAGGGTCTCGAACTTTCCTGCCCGGGTGGACATGGCGATCTGTTCGCCCGCGCGCATGAGGTTCACCAACTGCACCAGAATGACCTTCAGGTCTTCCTTGTCCCGGCCGAGCGCCTGGACCGCCGCCTTCATGCGGGGCACGTATCCGTGGTGGTCCGCGCCCCAGATGTCCACGACGGTGTTGAATCCGCGCCCGTACTTGTTGGCGTGGTAGGCGATGTCCGAAGCGAAGTAGGTGAGCTCGCCGGTGGATTTGCGCAGCACCCGGTCCTTGTCGTCGCCGAACTGGGAGGTGGCCATCCAGAGGGCCCCTTCCTGCTCGTAGGCCAGACCGCGCTGCTTCAAATCTTCAAGGGTTTTCTCGACCGTGCCGGCGGCCACAAGGGACTTTTCGGAGAACCACACCTGATGCTCCACCCGGAAGTCGGCCAGATCTTTCTTGATGCCGTTCAGGATGGCTTTCATGCCGTATTCGTAGCAGATGTCCTGGGCCTCATCCGGGGGCAGATCGGCCAGGGTCTTGCCCTTCAAGGTGATGAGTTCGCGGGCCAGCTCGATGATGTATTCGCCCTTGTACCAGTCTTCCGGATAGACCACGGGTTTTTCCAGAAGCTCCAGAAGGCGGACCCAGATGGATTCGCCCAGAAGGCGCATCTGGCGACCAGCGTCGTTGATGTAGTATTCGGTGGAGACCTCGTAGTCCATGGCCCGAAGGATTCGGGCCAGGGCGTCGCCCACGGCCGCTCCGCGCCCGTGCCCTATATGCAGGGGGCCGGTGGGGTTGGCTGAAACGAATTCCACCTGAACCTTGCGGCCGCGCCCCAGATTGAATTTGCCGAAGCAGTGCCCGGCCTCGAGCACCTCGGCCACGGTCTGTTGCCAGAAGGCCGGTGCGAACGTGACGTTCAGAAATCCTGGACCCGCCACTTCGACGCTTGAGAGGCCGGGGTCCTGGGCCAGGAGTTCCTTTTTCAACTCCTCGGCCAGGTCGCGAGGCTTCATGCCGAGCTTACCTGCAACGAGCATGGCCACGTTGCAGGCCATGTCCCCGAACTGTTTGTCCTTGGGTGGCTCGATGGTGGCTTTCTCGGGCCAGGCGGCCCCTTTCTTTTCCAGAATGGAGCCCAGAAGGCTCCGTAAATGGGTCAGCGCGCGCATGATGTCGTATCCCGTTTCCCGAAATTATTGGGGATTCCAAAGGGCGCGAGCCCTTTGGCCGCCGGAGGCGTCCCTTCCATCCGTCTTTGCCCCGCAAGCACAGGCGGGCTCTGGACCAGGCGGAGGCGTCCCTGTTTCAATCCTCGCGTTGGGCAGTCCTTAAGGCAGGGTGAAAGTCTCCGCCGCCTCTTTGCTGGCAATGCTTACCGCGTTCACGTCGTCCTTGCCGTCCAGGTTGGGCTTCACCATCTTGGTGAGCACCCCTTTGGGGCCGATTTCCACGAATGTTCTGGCTCCGGCCGCATACATGGCGCCCATGGTGTCGATCCAGCGCACCGAAGAGGTCATCTGACGCGACAAAAGGCCCTCAAGCTGCCTGGGGTCGGACTCGCCCTTGCCGGTAACGTTGGCGAACACGGGCACGGATGGGGCGCGCCAGTCCGCTTTTGCCAGTACCTTTTGCAGCTCGGCAGCGGCCTCGGCCATCATGGGGGAGTGGAACGCGCCGCTCACGGCCAGGGGAATTGCCCGGCCCTTCACTTCCTTACACAGGCCGGCGGCTTGGTCCACGGCGTCCTTGCGGCCGGAAATCACATACTGGCCCGGGGTATTGTAGTTGGCTACCAGGAGCGTGCCGCCCGTGGCCTGGGCCGCCTTGCCCACGAGTTCCTCAACCGTTTCCAGCGATACTTTCAAGATCGCTGCCATGGCTCCGTCCGTGCCGCCGGCTTCGGCCATGAGCTTGCCGCGCAGGCTGACCATCTCCAGTACCTGCTGGATGGGAAGGGCGCCTGCGGCGGCCAGGGCGGCGTATTCACCCAGGCTGTGCCCGGCCATGCCCATGGGCGAAAGCTTGTTTCTGAGCGTGAGCCACAGGTTGAGGGTGGTCACGGTCATGGCCGGCTGAAGATTTCGGGTGTTGGCCATGGAGGCGTCGTCGCCATCCCAATATATTTCGCGAAGCGCCAGGCCGGATGCTTTCTCGGCCAGCTTCCAGAGTTCCATTGCATCGGCGCTGGCTTCGGCCAGGTCGCGTCCCATGCCTTTTTCCTGGGAACCCTGGCCGGGGAAAAGCACGGCCACGGAGGGAGCGTGTGTGGTCACTGGTTGAAGACTCCTTGCACGGTGGGATTATCTTTCGCCGCGTTGGTAGAGCATCCTTTGACGGGCGTCAATTCTTGGGCCATACCCCGGCCCATGGCAACTGGCAATCCTTCTCCCCCGGATGTGGCGGACGCGGCATTGAAACTTGGCCGCACGCTCACTGCCGAACAGTCGTCCGGACTGGCAACATACCTGGGGCTTCTTCAGACCTGGAACCGCAAGACCAATCTGGTGGGGCCGCGTGTCTGGTCCCAGATGCTCTCCGAGCTGGTGGCCGACAGCTGGCATCTGGCCGAGCTTCTTGGCGAACTTGACCTCCCCGGCTCACCTGTGACCCTGGACTTCGGGGCGGGCGCCGGTATCCCCGGTATTCCGCTCAGGCTCTTCTGGAAGGCCGGCCGGTACGTGATGATTGAACCCAGGGCCATTCGGGCCGGATTTCTCAGACAGTGCGTGGCCATGATGCGTCTTCCCGGAACCGAGGTATTTGAGGGGCGGGCCGAAGCGGTGCGGGAGAGCGCCGACATCTGCCTGTCCAGGGCTTTTCAGCCGTGGCGGGAATTTCTCAAGACAGCGTCCGGGCATGGCAGGCAAACAGCGCCGGAGGGCGGCAAGTCAGCTCCAAGGGGTTCGCGCGAAGCATCCTTGGATGAACCGGGGAGCAAGGCAGGATCAGGTGAAGCGCTAGGCTACCCTGTGGTGGTCGTTTTCGCCAACGAGGCTTCGCCGGATGGGCCGGTTCCCGAGGGATTCGTTCTGGCGAGGAGCAAGGCGTATCCCAGCCGGGGGGGCATGGGCTATTTCTGGGTGTTCGCGCCCAGCATCTGATCGAGCTGGCCCTTGAATATGAGCTTGGTGGCAGCCTGGTCAGCCTGGTCGGCCAAGTCCATGAGCCGTTCCAGGAAGTCCAGGATGCGGCCGCGTTTGTCCTCGTCCGCGTATTCGAAGTCCATCTCCAGATCGCCCGAGGCGAAGTAGGCCTCGAGCTTCTCCAGATACTGCGTGTCGAACATGGGCATGGCGATTTGGGGGCGCTCGCGGCTTGGCCGCTAGGCTCCGGCTTCTTGGGCCACGGCCTGATCGTATTGGGTTTCCAACTCAGCGATCAGCTGTTTGACCGGAACGATCTCCGTCACCCGCCAGGCGTTCTGCCCCGCGAATGCGAAGCCGTGTTCCAGATGTCCCTTCTTGGCGTTCATCAGGGCCAGCATGATGCAGTAGGGGGTGGTTCTGTGGTCGCAGGAGCCGACGCAATTGAAGGGGCAGGTCTTGGGACGCTTGTTCCCCTTGGAGGCTTCTTCCAGGAACCGGTTGTTCACGGCCCGGCCAGGCAGGCCGACAGGGCTTTGGATGATGACGATGTCTTCCTCGTGGGCGTCGATGTAGCTCTGCTTGAAAGCCTGGTCGGCGTCGCATTCGTCTGTGGCCACGAAGCGGGTGCCCATCTGCACTCCGGCCGCGCCCATGAGGAGGTACTTGCGGATGTCGGCGCCGGTGTAGACGCCGCCAGCGGCAATGACCGGGATCGGCCTCCCGTCAGGGGCTCTGTAGGGTGCGACACCCGCGATGACCTCGGGCACAACCACTTCCAGCGAATGGGCCGGATCGTCCAGCTGGTTGGGCTTGAACCCCAGGTGACCTCCTGCCAGAGGCCCTTCGACCACGAAGGCGTCGGGGACACGGCCGAACCGGGCGAGCCATTTTTTGCACAAAATGATGGCGGCCCTGGCTGAGGAAACAATGGGGATGAGCTTGGTCCTGCAACCTTCAGGAAGGTGGGCGGGAAGATCGAGCGGCAGGCCCGCTCCTGAAAAAATGGCATCAATGCCTTCCTGCACCGCTGTGGTCACCAGGTCCACGTAGTTTGTCAGGGCCACCATGATGTTGACCCCGAGTGCTCCCGAAGTCTTTTCCCGTGCGGCCCGTATCTCTTCGCGCAACGCCTGGTTGTTGGTTTCGATGAAATGTGTGGCGTAGCCGGGCTTGCCCATGCCGATGCCGGCTGCGGCGATGACCCCGATTCCGCCCGCTTCGGCCACGGCGGAAGCCAGCTTTGAAAGCGAAATTCCCACACCCATGCCCCCCTGAACGATGGGGATGCGTACGGTTAGGTCGCCGATGGTGAGGGATGGAAAGGACATGTCAGCTCCAAAGATTTCAAAAAAGACCGGAAAAGGCAATGGGCGGAGTCATCTGAACCGCCAGGGTGAAGGCGCTTGAAAAACACGTTCTGGAGAAAATGTCGAGGAGAGAATGGCGCCCAAAGGTATCAATCATGGTGATACGGGTGCCCCGCCAGGATGCTCATCCCTCGATACAACTGTTCCAGAAGCACCACCCGGGCCAGTTCGTGCGGCAAAGTATACGGGCCAAGACTCATCCGGTGGTCGAAGCGGGCTTCCGCTTCCGGGCCGAATCCGAAAGGACCGCCGATAACAAAACAGGGGGCCTTCCCCGGGTCGTCGATCCATTGACCAAGCTTGGCGGCCAACCCTCTGGAACCGTAAGCCTTGCCTCCCTCATCCAGGCCGACCACCAAGTCCTTGGGACAAAGTGCCGACAAAAGGGTTTGGGCTTCCTTCTGCTTCCGCGATCTGGGGGCCTTGGCGTCTTTTGCATCCCGCAGGATGGTCACTTCGCAGCGCACATGGCGAGACAAGGCGTCCAGGTAGTGGCTACACGCCTGCGCCGCCCAGGTAGCCTTGAGTTCTCCGATGAATATGAGCCGCAGCCGATTCATTAGTTTTGTAAAACTACCCCCGGGCTAGGCTGTTGTCAAAGCCCCGGGCATAAGGTAGGCCCGAAAAGGTACACCAGCTTAGGAATTTCCATGCGTCGCGCCGTTTTTATCCTTCTTCTCCTTGTTGCTTCCACGACAGCTTGTTGGGGGGATGCGCGCGCCCAGCGCATTGGCCTGACGAACCTGGTGATTGACAACCACGAGGGCCGCGTCAAGGTGCGTTTTGGTGTGGACATTCAGGGCGAGGATATCGTCCGGGGAGCACTCGAGAAGGGCGAGGTGCTGGCCTTGGAATGCAAGGCCAGGCTTTCGCAAAAGCGCACGTATGCCTGGAATTCCAGCGTGTCCAAAGCCACGCTTTTGAGCCAACTTATTTTGCACGACGGCGGCCCGTACGAGATTCTCCACCCGGGAACTTCGAGAGAGCACTACCGGGGCCGGAGTCTTCCACTGCTTATGAAGGAAGCGTGGGGGGCCATGTCCATGGACCTCGGCGGGTGGGATCAGCTCTCCCGAGGCAATGCCTACTCGCTTACCCTTGAGATCCGCCTGGTGCGCCAGGACGTGTCATCTTTTCTCAAAGGGGCGCTTTTCTTTTGGAATTTTGACGCGATTCCTCCTGCGATATACCAACTCGACTTCTCCTATTGACCTCACGAAGGATTATCCCCTAGGTTCCCTGAATGATGGAGGGGCCTCATGAACACTGAAAACCGGCGCGTGGTCGTTTCCGGTGGAAGCGGTTTCATCGGGAGATATCTTTGCCGAGCGCTTCTCGCACGGGGATATCAGGTGGTGGCTTTGACGCGCGGCAGGCCAAGGACTGTCTCGGTCGCCCCCCAGGGCGCGCTCCCGGCCTTTGAAACCTGGGACGGGCAGACCTCCAAGGGGTGGGGCCATCTGGCTGACGGCGCCTTCGCCCTGGTGAACCTGGCCGGGGAAGGAATCGCCGATGGGCGTTGGACGCCTATGCGAAGGCGCTCAATACTTGAAAGCCGGATCCGCGCTGGTCAGGCCATGCTCGAAGCTGTGTCCAGCGCGTCCGTGAAACCCTCGGTTCTGATCCAGGCTTCCGCGGTGGGTTATTATGGGGACACCGGCGACAATCCGGTGGACGAGGATTCCCCGCCAGGCAGAGGCTTTCTGACGGAAATTTGTCTCAGGTGGGAAGAATCCACGCGCGAAGCTACGAACATGGGGGTGCGCCGGGCGGTCATCCGCACGGGCATGGTTCTCGGGCGCGAAGGCGGGGTTCTCCAGAAAATGCTCACCCCCTTCAAACTGTTCATGGGAGGGCCTTTGGGCAATGGACGCCAGGGCTTCCCATGGATCCATATGGAAGACGAGGTACGGGCGATCATCTTTCTCATGGAGCGGGCTGATGCGTTGGGACCGTTCAACCTCACTTCCCCTGAGGGTGTTTCCAACCTGGAATTCTGCCAGTATTTGGGCAAGGCACTGTCTCGGCCTTGTGGTCTAGCAGTTCCGTCGGCAGCGCTCAGGCTACTTTTTGGGAGCATGGCCGACGAGCTTTTGCTGTCTGGCTGCCTGGCCTTTCCCAAGCGGCTTGTGGAGCTGGGATTCGAGTTCAGGCATCCAAGAATTGCGGACGCGCTGAAGGAACTGATGTCCTAGAACTCAGGCTCGAGAGGGTGTATTTTAAGAAGGGTTCGCCCAGATGACGTCGACGATCGCGCCTTTGTCCTGCTGTTTTGGGCCTCTGGTGCGCTAACCCGGGAGTCGTGATGCAAAAGCACAGGATACTGGTGGTCGAGGACGAGGCAATCGTCGCCCTGGACATACAAAACCGCCTGAAGCACATGGGGTACGAGGTCCTCTCGGTCTGTTCCACGGGGGAAGATGCCGTGGATCGGGCCGGCAAGCTCAAGCCCGACCTCATCCTCATGGACATCATGCTGGAAGGCGAGATGGACGGTATCGAAGCCGCAGGGATAATTAACGACAATTTCGGCATCCCAGTGGTCTATCTGACCGCATACGCTGACCAGCAGACCCTGGAGAGGGCCAAGATAACCAACCCGTTCGGCTACGTCATAAAGCCTTTCGAGGACCGCGAGCTCCAGACCACCATCGAGATGGCAGTCTACAAGTTCGAAACCGACCGGGAGTTGATTCTTTCCAAAAGGCTTCTGGCCACGACGCTTAAAAGCCTGGGCGAGGCGGTGGTCACCACAGGGCCGGACGGGCGGGTGAAATTCTTGAATCCCGTGGCCGAACAATTGCTGGGAGTTTCGCTGGATGATGCAAAGGACAAATCGGTCACCGATCTTATCCGGCAAACCGACGAATGCCTCACCAAGCTGGGCAGCCATACATGCACATTCGAAAGGGCCAAAGGGGAGTCCGTACCCATCGAGACTATCAACTCGCCGATCATCGATGATTGGGGTGTGAATATCGGCAACGTGCTGGTCATCCGGGACATCACCGACCGCGTTAAGGGCGAGGAGAATTTGCGGCAATACGTGTCCAGCCTGAGGCGGACCCTGGAGGCCACCGTGCAGGCCCTGGCGGTCACCGCTGAAAAGCGCGATCCGTACACTGCTGGCCACCAGCAGCGGGTGGCTGCCCTGGCCGGGGCCATCGCCCAGGAACTCGGCTTCGACGAGGAACGCCTGGAAGGGCTGCGCGTCGCCGGGCTTCTCCATGATATCGGCAAGATTTATATCCCGGCGGAAATACTGGCAAAACCAGCCACCTTGACCGCCATGGAGATGGGGCTCATCAAAACCCATTCCGAGGTCGGTTACGACATCTTGAAGAACATCCCCTTCCCCTGGCCGGTGGCTGACATCGTCCTGCAGCACCATGAACGGATAAATGGCTCCGGGTATCCTGGCGGGCTTTCCAACGGCCAAATCCTTGAAGAGGCGAATATTCTCGCGGTTGCCGATGTGGTGGAGGCCATGAGTTCGCACAGACCCTATCGTGCCGCTCTGGGCCTGGATCGCGCCCTGGGGGAGATCAGGAAAAACCGGGCGAACCTCTATCTGGCGGAAGCGGTGGATGTATGCATTCAGCTGTTTGAGTCGGGACGCTTCAGCTTCGACATGGACGCCGCGAATTGACCGAAGACGCGTTCTCTGTCGCAAGTGACGCCCTGCCGGAATCAGCGGGCAGGGCATGTCACTCCCTGGCTTTAGCGCTCGCTCAGGGCGTGATCGGCGAGGACGATACCGCTGTTCTCTGTTACGATCTCGACGGTCTGGGCGCCAGATACAGTGAGCTTTTAAGACTCTTCCCTCCGGACGCGCTCCATGCCGTGGCCGTGAAGGCCATGCCCATGCCTTCCGTTCTGGACCGCCTCGTTGCGCTCGGAGCCGGACTGGAGGCCGCGTCTCTCCCTGAGCTGCATCTGGCGCTCGCCGCAGGCTGTCCGCCGGAGCGCATAGTGTTTGATTCCCCGGCCAAGACGGTTTCCGAGCTGCGTCAGGCCCTGGCACACGGCGTCCACATCAATGCGGACAATTTCCAGGAACTTGACCGGCTGGACGCCCTGACCGCCGGGGAATCTCTCCGCGCCACCATAGGGCTTAGGGTGAACCCCCAGGTGGGGCAGGGGACCATCGCGGCCACCAGCGTGGCCGGGGAATACTCCAAATTCGGCGAACCGGTGGCCAAACGAAAGGAGATCGTGGAGGCGTATGCGCGCCGTCCGTGGCTCACGGGCCTGCACATGCACGTAGGGTCACAGGGGTGCGGGCTTGAGCTGTTCACGCATGGAGCGAAGATCCTCATGGAATTGCGCTCGGCCATCAACACGGCCTGCGGGCGCGAACAGGTGGTCCGCGTGGATGTCGGCGGCGGATTGCCAGTTGCCTACAGCCGAGAAGACGTCGCTCCCAGCATGGGCGAATACGCCGCAGCCCTGAGGCGGGAGTGCCCCGGCCTTTTTGCCGGGCGGGTGAGGATCTTTACCGAGTTCGGGCGATGGGTTTTCGCCAACCAGGGATTCGCCGCGAGCCGGGTGGAATATGTCAAGGAGCAGCCCGGGCACCGGACCGCCGTTATCCACCTTGGCGCGGACATGTTTTTGCGGACCTGCTACGCGCCTGAAACCTGGAAGCACGAGTTCGCCGTCGCCAGACCTGACGGAACACTCAAAGAGGGGCCCGGGACTTCCTGGAACATAGCTGGCCCATTGTGTTTTTCCGGCGATTTCCTTGCCAAATCCAGATCCCTGCCGGACATGACTCCCGGGGATTTTATTCTGGTCCTGGACGCAGGGGCCTACACGTACGCCATGTGGTCGCGCTACAACAGCCGCCAGATGCCCAAGGTGATAGGCATTACAGGCGGGCGGGTTTTGGTCTTAAAAGAGCGTGAGAGCGTTCAGGATGTGGTGGATTTTTGGACGTGAGCAAGTCTCTCTCTTTATGCCCGGTGCCTCTGAAGCCTGGCACGAATCGGTGGAATTTGGCAGCGCTGTGAAACACTCGTCCTCCGTGTTAGACACGGGCACCTTGGGCCAGGCCCTGCTGGCCGCCGTGGAGTCGTACGGCGGCGCATGGTTTTTGCGCCTGGCCCGCACGGATGGGACCTTTGCGGATATGGACCGCCGGGGCTTTCTGGACATGTCCCTGCGCGTGGCGGCCTGGCTGCGCGAGAAGGGGCTCACGCCAGGGGACCCGGTTGTCTTGAGCCTGGAGAATTCTCCCGCCTGGGGCGCGGCCTATTTCGGAATCATCCTGTCCGGCGGAGTGGCGGTGCCGGTGGATGTCCAATCCGTGCCAGCCGATGCGGCCTATTACGTGCAGAAGTGCCGTGCCCGCCTGGTTCTCGCCTCCCATCCCGAAACGTTCTCTGATGATCCGCCAACGGATTGCGTTCTGGCTCGCGGCCTGGAAGAGGCGCTGTCGCACGAGCCGCTTTCAGAAGCGGACATCCATATTGCCGAACCCCACGACGTGGCCGTTCTCATCTTCACCTCCGGCACCACGGGAAGGCCCAAGGCCGTCATGCTCACGCACGAGAACCTCCTGGCCAACGTGGCCAGCGTGTTTGCGACCGGGCTTCTCTATCCCACTGACAACTTTCTGGCCGTACTGCCCCTGCACCATGCCTACCCCTGCATGGTGAATCTGCTCGTGCCGCTTCTGCTCGGGGTGCGCACCACCTACGTGGAGACGCTCATGCCCGAGGCCATACTGGCCGCTCTCAAGAAGGCCCAGGTCAGCATGCTGGTGCTCACTCCGCAATATGTGGGAGTGTTTTTCCGGCGCATCCGCAAACGCTTCGAGGACCTGCCCTTTGGGTTGGGTCAGGGTCTTCAGAAGCTCTTGTCAGCCACCGCCGGATTGCGCCCGGACCCGCTGGGGCCGTTGCGCCGGGCCGTGCGACGTGGTCTGGGGCCGGATTTTCGCTTCTTCATCACCGGCGGGGCCAAGTGCGAGCCTGAAGTGATGAGTGGCATGGCCAGCCTGGGGATACCGGTCCTGGAGGGGTACGGCCTGTCCGAGACCTCCCCGGTGATAAGCATCAACCGTCCGGACACGGGAAAACACGGCAGTGTTGGTGTGCCGCTTCCCGGCATCGAGGCCAGCATCGACGCGCCCGATGCCGAGGGGTACGGTGAAATACTGGTTCGCGGTAAAAACGTCATGCCAGGCTATTTCGAGGACCCTGAAGCCACGGCCAACGCATTTAGGGATGGCTGGTTCCGCACAGGCGACCAGGGCCGGATGGACCCGGACGGTTTGCTCTTCGTGCGCGGGCGCGAACGAGACATCATCGTGCTGCCAAGCGGCAAGAAATTTCCTGCCGAAGAGGTCGAGGCACACTACCGCCAGGCTCCGAGCGTGGGCGACATCTGCGTGCTTCAGGATCAAAGCGGGGCGCTCAGGGCCGTGGTGACCCCGAACCTGGAATTCTTCAAGGTCACGGACTCTCCGGACGTGCGCCACAACATCCGCTGGGACCTTGAAGTGCTCTCCAGAAACCTGCCCGCGTACAAGCGGGTGAGCAACGTTGTGATCGTGCCGGGAGAGCTCCCGAAGACGCGGCTGGGCAAGACCAAGCGCCATCTGGTGGAAAAGATGCTGGCCGAGGGGCGGACCGCGCCGGAGCCGGGCGGCGAGACATGGCGGCAATTGGATGAGGCTGGCCAAAGGGCTTTGGCTGCCATTCGTGAGGTGACTGGTGCGGAGGTGATCTCGCCGTCTTCGCATCTGGAGCTTGATCTTGGCCTGGATTCGCTCAAGCGTCTGGAACTTCTGACTCTTCTTGAGGACGATCTGGGCCGTTCCGTTCCCGAGGAGGCTTTTCAACAGCTGGCCACGGCCCGCGACGTGGTGGAGTATGTCAGTGATTTCGCGAGCGAATCCTCAAGCGAAACTGTCAGGAAGAACGCCCCCACGGATCATCCGAAAACCAGGGATCAACGCGCGAGCGAGACGTCCCAGGATGCTCATGACGCTGGTTTGACGCCTGATTTGGCGGCCAGGGTGCGCCTGGACATTGGGCTTCTGGATCGTTCCGCCACTATGATGCTGGCAGGGCTAATCGGTAGTGTTGCCAGATTGGGGTTTGGTCTGAGGGTACGCGGCCAGGAGAACATCCCAGAGGGGGCGGCCATAATCTGTCCAAACCACGCGAGCTATCTGGACGGATTCATGATTTTCGCTGCCACGCCCATGCGGCATAAAACGCGCCTGTTTTTCCTTGGTCTGGCCAGGTTTTTCGAGGCGAGAATAATCCGCAGGCTGGCGGCCAGATTCCGCCTTATCGCGGTGGATGCCGGAAAGATTTCCGAAACCATGCGCCTGAGCGCCTTCGTGCTGCGCCACGGAAAGCTTCTGTGCGTGTTTCCGGAGGGAGCCCGGACCGTTACCGGGGAGCTCCAGGAGTTCAAGAAAGGACCGGTGATTCTTTCGAAGGAGCTTGGTGTCCCCGTGGTTCCAGCGGCCATAACGGGCACGTTCGAAGCGTGGCCGGTGGGCGGCAGGCTCAAACGTCACACGGTGACGGTGACTTTCGCCAAGCCCATGATGCCGGAGGACCCGGAAGAAATCCGTATGGCGGTGTCTAGGCTGTTGCGAGGGTGAGGCGCCGCTCTATTTCGCCCCCCGCAAATCCATCTCCAATTCCGCGAGCACCTCGGCCAGGGCCTGGTTGTACGCCGCAACCAGCACCCCGGCGTCCTTGAAACCGGCCGAGAAAGGCACGGTCTTCTTGTACGACTTGGAAAAGGCCACCGAGTAGTTCTCGTTCTTGTTGTTTTTCAGCAAAAAGAACTGCACCTCAAGCACGGCCTTGGGGTTGGCCCTGTCCCGAAAGTCCCCATACAGCGCGTTGACCAGACCTTCCAGCAGGTGGGTGTCCGCCACCTGGCTGGTGGAATCCACCACGTGCGAGAAAACCCCGGCTCTGCCCAGCCATTGCTCCACCTGCTGGGACAGGTTGCTGGAGGGCTGCACGAAAAGGACGTTGTAATAATCCGACTCGAACTCCACCTCGCCCAGGCGGTAGACCAGTTCTTTTCCCTGATAGGCCGGGCTTATCTGCAGGGGCCGCACCTTGAGCACGGTCTTGTCCTGCTGGGGCGCGGCCACGTCCGTCCGCTGGGCCGTGATGTTGTAGAACCGGCGTTCCACGGCCGGACGGGAAAGCGAAGGAGCGCATCCGGCGAACTGGGCCAGGAGAACCAAGGCGAGAATTGCGGCGCCTACTCTTTTCATCTCTTCTTCTCCGGATTCGCTTTTGCGGGCGGTGCACCGAACAGCAGCCGCGAGGGGTTGCGTTTTGCGTCGCCTGTAAGGTCGTTTAAGTTCTCGAACATCTGCTTGCCCTGCTGCAGCAGGCCCTGCACCTCGTCGCGCTGGCTGGCCACGAGGGTATTGAATTCTTTGAGGAGCTTGCGCAGGTCGACGATGGCCTGGGGCAGGTTTTCCGTGGAAGCCTTCAGGTTGACCAGGGTTTCACCCAGGTTTTTCAGAGCTTCACGGGCTTCCTTGCTGCCAATCATGGAGTTCAGGTGCTCGTTGGTCTTTCGCAGGTCGCTGATGAGAGAATCCACGTTGCCGGAAAGGCCGGGCACGTTGGCGTCTTTGACCGCCTCGCGGATCACAACCAGAAGCGAGTTGATGTTCTGGATGGCGTGGTCCACGCCCGCCTCGTCAACCTTGCGCAGAATCTTGGAGAAGGTCTCGAAGCTTTCTTCCAAACGGGCGATGGTGCTCGGCGCGGAAGGCACATAGAAGTATTCGGGAGTCCACTCGATGGGCAGAGGCTTGCTGGCCCGTGGATTGACGTAGTCCATTTCAAGGTAACCGGTGCCGGTAAGCCCTTGAGGGGCGATTCGAACACGAAGGCCGTTCTCCACTTCGTTGCGGATGGCGTCTTTCATGTCGTCGCGGTTTTTGACCGCCAGGGCGGATTCAGGATCCAAAGCCATTTCCACCAGCACGTACCGGAAGGGTATGTCCCTGAAGTTGGTGTATTTGTTGAAGACGAAGCGGATGCGCTCCACGGAACCGATCTTCACCCCCTTGAACTTGAGCGGCGAACCCACATCGAGACCCTGAACGGATTCGTCGAAGTAGGTCTCGAGCATGACCTTGTCCTTGTGCAGGGATCCTAAGCCGAAAAAAACCAGGGCGACGAGAACCAGGGAGGTGGCGCCTATGATGAAGAGGCCGAGCTTGAAGTAGTTGGAGTGGACGCTCATGACGGGCTTTACGCCTCCCGATTGAAAAATTTACGGACCTTGGGGTTTGGGCTGTGTTCGCGAAGCTCGGTGGGCGGTCCTTCGGCGATGATGCCCTTGGTTTCGGGGTCCAGCATGATGACGCGGTGCGCCACGGCGTAGATGCTGGCAAGCTCGTGGCTTACCACAACGAAGGTGATGCCCAGGCTTTGGGACAGGGTCAAGACAAGCTCGTCCATGCCCGCCGAGGTGACCGGGTCGAGCCCGGCCTGGGGTTCGTCCAGAAAGAGTATGGCCGGGTCCAGGGCCATGGCCCGGGCTATGGCCGCGCGCTTTTGCATGCCGCCGGACAGTTCGGAGGGCAGCTTCTCCTCGGAACCGGCCAGCCCGACCTGTTTGAGTTTCAATCGGGCCACTGCCTCGCGGGCGTCCTTGGGCAGACGGGTGAACTCTTCAAGAGGCAGACAAATGTTTTCCAGAAGCGTCAAAGAGCCGAACAGGGCGCCGGACTGATACATGACCCCGAAGGACCTGAGAATCTCCCGGCGAACTCGCCCATGTGCCGCGACAATGTCCCGGCCCTGGATGCGGATGGTGCCGGACATGGGCGGGTAAAGCCCGATCATGTGCTTTAAGAGCGTGGACTTGCCGCACCCGGAACCGCCGAGGATGACGAAAACCTCGCCAGGCTGCACGGAAAAGTTGATGTCCTTGAGCACAACCTTGTCGCCGTAGCCCATGGTCAGGTTGGAGACGGTTATAACCGGGACAGCCATCACCACCCCATCACGTAGAAGACCACCGCGAACACCCCGTCGGCAACGGCGATGAGGATTATGCCGGAAACCACTGCACTGGTGGTGGATTGACCAACTGAGCTGGCCCCGCCCCGGGTGCGCAGGCCGCGCTGGCAACCGATGGCGCACACCAGAAGGCTGAACACCATGGCCTTGAAAAGTCCACCCATCATGTCACTTATGGTAACGGACATGTGCACCTGGTTGAGGAAGGCCACCAGGGGATAGCCCAGGGAGAGCATGACCAGCGCCCCGCCGACCAAACCGGCCGCGCTGAAGAAGATGGTCAGAAGCGGGGTCATGGCCATGGCCGCCAGCACCCGGGTGACCACCAGGAACCGTACCGGGTCCAAACCCATGGTGACCAGGGCGTTGATCTCCTCGTTCACGGTCATGGTGCCGATCTCCGCGGCAAAGGAGGAGCCGGAGCGCCCGGCCAGAATGATGGCCGTGACCAGAGGCCCGAGTTCCCTCAGGAGCGAAAGCCCCAGAAGGTTCGCCACGAAGATCTCCGCGCCGAACTGCTTGAGCGGCATGGCGGATTGGAAGGCCATGATGAGCCCCATGAGGAACCCGATGAGCACGATGATGGGAAACGCGTTGGCACCGGCCGTTTCAGCCACGTACACGGCATCCTTCCAGCGCACCCGGCGCGGGTTGGCCAACGCGCGGACCACAGCTGTGGCGAATTCTCCAACAAAGGATACCTGGGCGTAGATATCGTCAAAAAGGATGGACGTCTTGCGTCCCACCTCCTCGGGCAGACTCGGTTTTTTCAAGGTGGAGGGCGGGGGAAGGAGGTCCTGGGGGGAAAACTGGTCGTAAAGGGCCCGGAATCTATCGTCCAATCCAGAAAGGGTGAATGCCGCCCTGGCTGACTCGGCCCTGCGGCGAAGCTCAACCAGCAGGGCAAGACCTGCTCCGTCGCAGTAGCTTACTCCGGAGGCGTCAACCGTGAGGGCCATGCCAGGGCTTGAAGCCAGGCGAACCGCTCGATCCCAGAGAACCGTCACGCCTTCCGCATCCAGGCGCCCGGATAATGTGATGGCCAATCCCGTGGTTGCGGGCTTGTGGTTCATTGTGGCGGCATGGTCAGGGGGCGTCATGTAAGGCTCGCGGAGTTCGATTCAAGGCACGTCCGCTGTACGCCACGCCCGCAGGACGGTCAATGAGAGGGGACGCCTCACACTTATGCCGTCCGAATCCTGTTGTCCTTGTAAGTCCGAGGACTTCGAAATTGACAGGAAAACCAGCCTCGGACTATGCCAGATCCACTCATGCCCCAGAATACTCCCTTGACTCTCTCTGTCGTCATCCCCGCGTTCAACGAAGAGCAGAACATTTCCACCAGTCTTCGTAGTCTTTGGACGCGGCTCGAGGCAGCCGGAATCGACTATGAACTGGTGGTGGTCAACGACAACAGCACCGACCAGACATCCGAGGTGCTCACGGGTCTGGCCGCGGAGAACCCGCGCATCAAGCGTGTGGACCGTTTCCCCCCCCGGGGGTTCGGACGGGCCATCCGGACGGGGCTCGATGCGGCCAAGGGCGACGTGCTGATCATCTACATGGCCGACGCCTCGGACGAGCCGGACGATGTGGTCATGTATTTCAAAGAGATCTCGAACGGCTATGACTGCGTGTTCGGCTCCCGATTCATCAAGGGCTCCAGGACCAGCAATTACCCGAAGATCAAGCTCATGGTGAACAGGCTGGTGAACACCATGCTCCGGCTGCTCTTCTGGACCCGCTTCAACGATCTGACCAATTCCTTCAAGGCCTACCGCTCCCATGTCATACGCGAGTGCGGACCCTACAGGGCCAGCCACTTCAACATCACCATCGAACTCTCCTTGTCCGCGCTTATCCGCAACTACAACATCCTGCAGGTGCCCATCAGCTGGCAGGGCAGAACCTGGGGCAGCTCCAATCTGCACCTTACGGAGATGGGGCGTCGCTACCTCTCCACGCTCATCAAGATATTCTTTGAGAAGACGCTTATCCGGGATGATCTCATAGCCGAAACCGTTTCCCAGCGTTCGAAAAGCTCCAGAGACGCCGACTTGGAATCCAGGGTTTTGAACCTGGAGGCCAGGCTGGAAGCTTTGGAGCGCGACCGGCGATAACCCCGCCTACCCCCTGCTGTTCCTTTTCCCTGAAGCAGTGCGTGCGAACGCCTGGCCTTCGCTTAAGCGCCTCGCACTTTAGGCGCCGTCTGCCTTCACTTTACAACGCTACGAACAGCGTATGCTCCTAATGTAAATTGATTAATGATATTATTTAGTTGGTAGTGATTGCGGTGAGAGGGGCAGCCGAACAAACTGATTTTTCTTGATCATTGCGTTGTTGTGAGGCACATCCTGAACCTAATGGATAAAAATCCAACACCTCAGGAGGTTCCTATGAGCAAGCGTATTCTTGTGATGATGCTCTTCGCGGCGCTGTGCGTTTGCGTCGCTCCGGCCCAGGCGGCAAAAAAAGCCTCGAAAGCCGAGCAGCAGGACATCAGCGCCACGTATGCCAAGGCTGTGGAACTGGTGAACAACCATCAGTGGAGCGCCGGCATGGCGGCCATGACAAAGGTCATCGAAAATCCCCAAACGCCCAAAGACATTCTCGCCAATGCGTATTCTGACAGGGGCATGTGTTACGCCAACACCAAAAAGACCGACGAAGCCATCATGGACTTCAACAAGGCTCTGGAGATGAAGCCGGACCTGCTGGGTACCTATTACGAGCGGGGCCGTGCCCTGGCCATGAAGGGCAAGCACGCCGAGGCCGTGCAGGACTTCACCAAGGCCATCTCCGGTTCCCAGCCCAGCATCATCACTGCTGGCTACTACTACAACCGCGGCATCAGCAGCATGAACATGTCGCCCCCCAACCCGGAACAGGCCAAGTCCGATTTCGCCATGGCCAAGAAGCTCAATCCGAAGCTGAAGATTCCTAAGAAGTACAAAGACCTCTAGGCCACTTTGTCCGGGCCCCCTGGCGTGCGCTCGCCAGGGGGCTCCGTCTTTTCCTTTCCGGTTGCTCCTTCGCTTGCTTCATTCTACATGTTTGCAAATATATGCAGGGCGTGGATTACGCCCGGCGATCATACTTTGGAGCTGCCATGAAGAGCTATCGCAAGGAACTCTGGTTCAATATCCCGACGCGGCGCGGGTTCGTGAACATCACCCATGATGTTGAGGACTGCCTCCGGGACTCGGGGGTTACGGAAGGCCTGGTGCTGGTGAACGCCATGCACATAACGGCCAGCGTGTTCATCAATGATGATGAGTCCGGTCTGCATCACGACTACGAGCAGTGGCTGGAGAAGCTCGCTCCACATGAGCCTGTGGGGCAGTATCGCCATAACGTGGGGGAGGACAACGCGGACGCCCACATGAAACGTCAGATCATGGGGCGCGAGGTGGTGGTGGCCATCACCGCGGGGCGCCTGGACCTGGGAACCTGGGAGCGGATTTTTTACGGAGAGTTCGACGGAAGGCGCAAGAAACGGGTGCTGGTGAAGATAATCGGGGAATAACAACCGTTCATCTTTATTCTCAAAAGCGAAGAGGGAGAAGCTCATTCGTCGCGAAGCGGATAGGGATTCCAAAGGGCAAAGCCCTTTGGCCGCCGCAGGCTAATCCCGCAGAGCTCCTGCACAAAAAAGGCCGCCCCCAATCGGGAGCGGCCTTCGTGTTTCGTTCGTCCGTTCTCCGTCTTAGCGGATGAACAGCATCTCCTGGTAGGAAGGCAGGGGCCACAGGTCGTCGGCAACCACGCTCTCCAGGGCGTCCGCATAGGAGCGGACCGCACTCATGGCGGGCAGAACCTTGTCGCACATGAACTTGGCATGGGCTAGAGTGTCGCCGCCTTCGTGGGCCAAGAGCTTCTCCAGCTTGTCCACTTCGGCCTGCATGGCGCGCAGCTTGGTGGTCACGTCTTCCAGGGAAGCCATCTTGAAGTCGTGTCCGATGGCTTTTAGGTTGGCGCAGGTGCCGGCCAGTTCGCCCTGGTAGCGCATGGCGGCCGGGAAGATCACCGTGCGGGCCATGCGGATCACCAGGTTGGCCTCGGTGAGGATGGTCTTCACGTACTGCTCCAGGTAGATCTCCTGGCGGGACTTCACTTCAGCCTCGGTGAAGATGCCGTACTTGGTGAAGAGGCCGATCACTTCCTTGCTGGAGAGAACAGGCAGAGCCTCGGGAGTGGTCTTCAGGTTGGGCAGGCCGCGCTTGGCCGCTTCCTTGTGCCAGGCGTCGGAGTATCCGTCGCCGTTGAAGATCACGGCGTCGTGCTCCTTCATGATCTTCTGCAGGAGTTTCTGCACGCCTTCGTTGAACTGGGTCTTGTTGACCTTGCCCAGTTTTTCAAGCTCGGTGGCGATGTAGTCCAGGGATTCGGCCATCATTGCGTTCAGGGCCACCTGGGCGCCGGCGATGGAGTGGGAGGAACCCACGGCGCGGAACTCGAAGCGGTTGCCGGTGAAGGCGAAGGGGCTGGTGCGGTTGCGGTCGCCCGGATCCATGGGCAGCGGGGGGAGGGTGTCCACGCCGATATGCATGACGCCCTTCTGCTTTGAGCCCTTCACCTGGCCCTTCTTGATCTGCTCGAACACGTCGGTCAGCTGTTCGCCCAGGTAGGCGCTCATGATGGCCGGGGGAGCTTCGTTGGCGCCCAGGCGGTGGTCGTTGGAGGCGGAAGCCACGGTGGCGCGAAGCAGAGCGCCGTATTTGTGGAGGGAGCGGATGGCGGCGGCGCAGAACACCAGGAACTGGGCGTTGGAGTGGGGAGTGGCGCCCGGATCAAAGAGGCTTCCCAACTCGGCGTTGCCGATGGAGTAGTTCAGGTGCTTGCCCGAGCCGTTGATGCCCGCGAAGGGCTTTTCGTGCAAAAGGCAGATCATGCCGTAGCGCTTGGCCACGGAACGCAGGGTGGTCATGATCAGCTGGTTGTGGTCGGTGGCCAGGTTGCCCTGCTCAAAGATCGGCGCGATCTCGAACTGGCTGGGAGCCACTTCGTTGTGGCGGGTCTTGACCGGCACGCCCAGCTTGAAGAGCTCGCGCTCCACTTCCATCATGAAGGACAGGACGCGGCGGGGAACCACGCCGAAGTACTGGTCCTCGAACTCCTGGCCCTTGGCCGAGGGCGCGCCGAAGAGCGAACGACCCGCAATGAGAAGGTCGGGGCGGGAGAACACGAAGTTGCGGTCGATCAGGAAGTATTCCTGTTCAGGGCCGGCGAAGCTGGTGACGGGCAGCTTGGTGTTGACGCCGAACAGCTTCAGCACACGCTTGGCCTGCTTGTTGAGCGACTGCAGGGAGCGCAGCAGCGGGGTCTTCTTGTCCAGGGCCTCGCCGGTCCAGGAGACGAACGCGGTGGGGATGCACAGGAAGGTGCCGTTGGGATTTTCAAGGATGTAGGCCGGGCTGGTCACGTCCCAGGCGGTGTAGCCGCGGGCTTCGAAGGTGGCGCGCAGCCCGCCGGAGGGGAAGCTGGAAGCGTCGGGTTCGCCCTGGATGAGCATGGTTCCGGAAAATTCGGCCAAAGCGCCGCCTTCTCCGTCGGGCACCAGGAAGGCGTCGTGCTTTTCAGCGGTCAGTCCGGTCAGGGGATAGAAGACGTGGGTGAAGTGGGTGGCGCCCTTTTCGATGGCCCAGTCCTTCATGGCGTTGGCGACGACATCGGCCAGGGAAGCGTCGAGCTTTTCGCCCAGCTGAATGGTCTTTTTAAGGGACTTGTATACCGCCTTGGGCAGGCGTTCCTTCATGACCTTGTCGTTGAAAACGTTTGAACCAAAAACCTCGGTGGGCTTGGTGTCGTGGAAGTTTAAGGGGGCATGGGCCGGTTTGTAGTTGATGATCGCCGAGATGGCGTTCAAGCGTGCCTGGATTCCACTCATAGGGCGTTCTCCATAGGGGTTTAGAATGCTCATTTGTTAGGTGCGAGGGAAGGCGCGGTCAGCTTAGGCCCGGCCATGTCCATACTCCGGCCAGGCGGCAGGTGCCCTGGAATGGCTCCCGCCGGGGAGATGCGTTCGAAGTACCTCAAAATTGTTGATTTTTGAAATACCACGGAATCATCTGGTTCAGCTTGTCCTACTTTCCCTCTGTCATTTTCAATAATGTAAATTAGTCCCGAAATATTGTAAAGGAGGCGCAACCTGTAAATCTGTTCCGAAGTCACATTTTTCCGAAAATTGATGGTCCTGTCGGCAAGTGGAAGGGGAGAAAAGAGCTGTGGGAGCGCATTTTTAAGGTTTTATGGTCGAAATATTCGGTATTTTGTCTGAAGAGGCTGAAATTGGCAATTGCGAAAAAAGGGGGAGGCAAAAAAGGGGATCACTTTGGAATGAAGGTTGCTAAGTATGTAAAAACGCCCAGTCCAAGAGGCCGAAATACGAGGAGAAACAAGATGACGAACGCATATTGCGACGGCGTTTTGACGCCGACGTGGCTGCAAAGCCTCATCAAGGCCCAGGCTATCATGGACTCGGGAGTGCGGCTGGCTGTGCGTCAGGAAGTCGAGCTGCGGGGTATAAGGCCTTCCTGCGGAGAACGCTGCTCCGGGTGCTGTTCCTCCAGCCATCTGTCGGCCACGTCCTTGGAGGTAGCCGGTGCTCTTTGGCGGTTAAGCCATGACGAATCCCCTGTTGCCCAAAAGGCCCTGGCCAGGTTCACGGGCAGTGACGACGGCTCCTGCCCGTTTCTGGTGGAAGGGACCTGTGCGGTCTACTCCATGCGCTTTCTGTCCTGCAGGCAGCTGGTTGTATTTGGCAGAGCGTGCTCTCCTGACGAGAATCCCCTTCGTACGCGCCGCTCGGACGTTCTCACTCCGTTGAGGCAATACGCCTTCAAGGCCTACGCGTCCCTGCTGCCCCATCTGGACATTCATTTCCGCCCAAGTGACCCCATCGAACTCGAAGCACTCCTTGGAGGGTTGTTGAGGCCGGCCGGGGCTCACAAAACGTCCAGCCCCGCCGATCTCGTGGAGATGATCAGGCAGGGCCGGTGCGTTGAGTCCTCAGAAGCCGCTTAACACTGCGGCCAGGCGGCTATCCCAGAAGGGTGTTGATTTTGGCTACCAGCCTGTCTGTGAGCAGTGCCACCCAGATAGAGAGCAGCCCGCATGCGCCCGTCAAGAAAATGAAGGCCGGGAAGGGCTCCATGTTGGGCGCAACCCACTGGGCCGCATAGCCGAGTATGGGTTGGTGCATCAGATAGATGCTGTATGAGGCCGCGGCAAACTTCGAGACAGGGCCCCATGTGCCAAGGCGGTCCATGGTGTCTGAAAAAAAGATGGCCAGGCCGGCGCAGAACACAACGGACAGCCAGTACAGATGAGTCACCAGAAGAAATGGGCCGGGAATGCCGAAGAGAAGAGCCCAGGCAGACAGAACGATCAGTCCGATCCAGGCGGCGGTACGTTTCCCTGAGAACGCTTCGCCCAGGGACAGCCCCTGGCCGATGACCGGGTTGGCATCGGGATCACGCCATTTGCAGGCCAGGAACATGCCCAGGGCGAATTCCCCCAACCGGTAGGGAAGGTTGAAGTAGAAAAGGTAGTTGCCCATGGAGAAGATGGAGCCGGGCATCAGCTTGGCCAGGATTTCGAGCACCGCCCAGAACCCCCAGCATCCGCAGCACAGCCATAACGCGGCCTTTTTGGGGCCGAACTTCGTGAAAAGCCCCCACAAAACCGGGTACAGAAGATAGAACTGGGCCAGAAGCCCCATCCACCAGTATGCGGGTACGATGTCGAAGAAGACAGCGGGATTGAGGGTGTGCACGAAGAGAAGGTGCTGGGTGAATGAGCTTGCCAGAGAGGCGCCTGCCTTGCCCGCGATGATGGCCACGATGGTCCAGAAGACCAGCCCGATGTAATAGTTGGGGCATATGCGCAGGAAGCGGTGGCGAAGAAATTCAAGGTAGCCTGGCATTGGTCTGCCCGAAGGACCGGCGAACGGCAGGGTGAGCACGAAGCCCGTGACCACGTTGAAAAGTATCACGCCCAGCCAGCCCTGGCTGAGGATGGCTCCAAAGGCAGGACCCATGGGATTCTCGGTCCCGGCCTTCGGCACATCCGACCAGAGGTGGTAGAGGAATATGCCGGTTACTGCTATGACGCGCATGACCTCGATCTGTCCTAGTGTCTTTCTCTTTGCGGGGGCTGGCGTGCTCATGGGGCCTCACGGGTTTGAAGTGAAATCGGAATCGGTAAACCAGACCCCTCTCACGTGGCTGGAGCGGCTCGGCTCGTAGCCTGGCTGGTCCGCGCCCCCATGGTGGAAGGCGCAGAAATAACGGCCATCGGGCAGCGGATCCCACCCCGAA
Organism: Desulfovibrio sp.; assembly: GCA_016208105.1. Classification (NCBI taxonomy): domain Bacteria; kingdom Pseudomonadati; phylum Thermodesulfobacteriota; class Desulfovibrionia; order Desulfovibrionales; family Desulfovibrionaceae; genus Desulfovibrio; species Desulfovibrio sp. The sequence continues at coordinate 16,092 of JACQYS010000024.1, read as the reverse complement.
TAGCCGTAGTCACCGGAGTTTGCCTGGCGATCGTTGGCCAGTTCCAGAACCCGGGCCCGGACATAGGCGTCGGGATGGCCCATGGAGTGATCCCAGCGCCAGGAGAAGTCCCTTTCATACCGGGGCTCGCTGATGGATAGCGAGAGTTTTTTCCACAGGTGTCTTCCGCCGTTTAGCTCCTGGGTTGAGGCATTGCCGAAGAGCACCGCCCTGGTCTCGGCCTGGCGGGCGTCGACGGGATAGCTCCCCACGGGCTGACCATTCAACTGGGCCTGAATCTGGCCCGGGGTATAACGCAGCGTGAGACGAAGGGGTAAGCCCGGCTCGAACGGTATGCTCGGAGCATCCTTGGCCGGCGGTTCCAGCCTGTCCGGAAAGAGCCGCCACCACCCACCGAAATGCAGGGCGCAGGCCTTTTCCTGGGCCTCGGCAACCAGGACTTCCGCGGTGAGTTCCGCCTGGGCCCGTTCAGGATCGGTCATGGGGCGCAGGGCGTAGCGCACCGCGTTTGAAAGTCCCGGTTCATTCTCGATAAGAAGCCCCTCGGGGGTGAGGATGGGGTTGCCATCTGAAGGGTGCAGCCCGTGAACCTCGAAATCGCGGTCCAGCTCGTCCAGGTTCCCCAACCATGCGGCGGTTCCACCGTCCGTCCCCACATTGCGGTAGGTGACGAGCAGCTTTCCTGATGGAGTACGTCCGATAGTGGGCCTGTGGCCGCACAGCGGAGTTGGGCGCGGAATGCTCCAGCTCACTCCCTGGTCATCGCTCAGGCAGTAATACATAGGCTCAAAAACGAAGGAATTCTCCCGCATGATGGCCAAGAGCCTGCCATCCTCCAGACGTATCATCGAAGCTTCGCAGAGCACCAGATTCTTGTCGAATGCGAGAACCGAGTACTCTCGCCAGGTGGCTCCCTGGTTGTTAGATACGTAAATCAACTGCTCTGAGGGCGCTTGGCGGATTTTGGGCAATGCCTGGTCTCCACGATGGTGGTGCGCGGTGGTCAGGAAATGGCTGGGGTGAAGCGGCAAAACACGGTCAGGCAGGGGCATGTATGCCCCGGTGTATGGCGCGCGGATGAAGCTTCCGGCATTGTCCATGCTCCAGAACTGGCTCCGGGAGTGGTCGTCCAGGACAAGGATTCGGTCGTCCTCGAGCTGGGTTATTCTGGGACAATGGCCCACGCCCGCGCACAGGTAGCGCGGCGGACTCCAGGTCTTGCCCAGGTCGTCGCTGGTTTTGAAAAGCAGGTCAGCCCGGTCGGCCACATGCTTGTCGGACTGCCGGTACACGCAGAGGAGCCGTCCGCTCTTTAGAAGCCGCACATCCGGGAAGCAGAGGTAATGGCCGGGCCGGGCATCGATGACAACATGCCGGGAATGGTCGCTGGAAATGCTGGGCATCAAGGTCCCTCCAGCGAATCTATGTGCCCGCGATCACCGGCAATGTCAAAAGCTTCGAGTGGGCTTCCTAGCTGGCGCTAGGTGCCGTTCGGGCAGGAGAGTTAGGAAACCGAAGATGGAAGGCGGCGCCCCCGGGCCCTGAAGAAACCTTCAGGCTGCCTTTGAGCTGGCGGGTGAGGTTGGTCACCAGTTGCAGGCCAAGGGTTTCTGTCTCTTTGATGTCGAAGCCGGGCCGCAGTCCCGCGCCGTCGTCAGCGATGAGCAGGTTGGCCGTATTGTCCTTCAGCCAGGCTCTGAGGATGATGCGGCCCACGGGGCGGCCGGCGAACGCATGCTTTAAGCTGTTGGTAAACAGTTCGTTTATGATGAGGCCGCACGGAATGGCGGAATTCACGGGCAGGCAGAAGTCAGGACAATGGATGTCAGGGGTTATAGTTGTGCTTTCCGGGGTGTATGCCTGGAGTAAAAATGCGGCGAGCTGGCGAAGGTATTCTGGAAAGTTGATGCAGCTGAGATCCTCGGACGAATAGAGCTTTTCATGGACAAGGGCCATTGCCCGCACCCGGGCCTGGCTGTCCAGGAATTCCCCGGACATTTCGTGGTCTGACTTGGCTGCCTGAAGCGATAAGAGGCTCGACACAATTTGCAAGTTGTTTTTGACTCTATGATGCACTTCCCTGAGAAGAACCTCTTTTTCTGCGAGTGAAGCGCGTAGGGCCTTTTCCACGGCAAGCCGCTCGGCGATTTCCGAGCGAAGATCACGTGTCCGTTCCTTCACCAGGGTTTCGAGCCGTTCGTTATGGAGCTGGTTCTCCCGGATGAGTCTGGCGCGCTCCATGGCTCTGTCCATTGCGTAGAGCAGGATGGCCATGTCTTCTATGGGCTTGGTGATGAAGTCCCAGGCTCCAAGGCGTAAAGCGTTTATGACGTCAGGAATGCTGCCCGTACCGGACACCACAATCACCGGCAGGTTGGGCCTCATCTCCTTGACTTTATTGAGCACCTCCAGCCCGGATATGCCAGGCATGGCCAGGTCGAGAAGAATACAGTCGAATTCCTGGGACTCGATCGCTTTCAGGCCCTCGAGTCCGTTGAGGGCCGTAGTGACAGTGTGCCCGTGGTCTTCAAGGAATACTTGGATGCTCAGTCTTATGGCAGGTTCGTCGTCAATACAGAGAATTCGAAGTGAACTCTGTGTCGCGCCATCTCCGTAAGGCCGGGCAATGGCGTTCTGGGCGGGGGTGTTCACGGTTTTCCCTGCGCCTGGATCAGCTGGGCGGAGTCACCGATGATGAGGTATTTCCCTGGGTACGAGACAGGCTTTCTATCCTTCCTCAAGAGCCAGGAGTCGGGTTTTGTTTTAACCCATTGTTCATAGTTGCGATCAAGAATCGCGTAGGTATCCAGAAAACCGTTGAGTCCGTGGGAAATGCGCACACAGCCTTTGGAATCAATTCGTCCCAGGCGTGGTTCGCCCTTGTCCGGGTCAGTGGAGTGCATGAGAAGGCGCATCTGGCTGACGGTGTTGCCGTTTTTGTATTTCTTGAAACCTTTCTGGTCGCCGAAGTCCCAGACGCGGCTGTCCTTGGCTCCCAGGCCACGCCAACCATCCTGGTTAGGCGTTCCCAGGGCACGGTAGGAGAAATTGTCCACCAGATTCTCGAAAATACCGGTGGGGGTTTCGAAGTAGTCACCGCCTTTTTCAATATTGCCGGAGGAGATGAGATCTGTGCCCAAAAACTCAATCTGCTTGCGTTCCGCGTCGTAGAAACCCACTGTTATGAACTGAGCGTTGGGATTGCGGTCAACGTAGACGAAGTATTGGGATTCGGTGAAATCACGGCCTGATTTGGCCATCTGATGCATCGCGTCCTTGCGGACAAACTCGTAATACGCAGTACCAAGAGAAGCGAGGCGCTGACGCCGCTCTTCAAGAATCTGCTGCAACTTAGGTGATTTGTTCCACTGCTTTTTCAGCTGCTCAATCCTGTCCATGGTGGGTTTCTGGACGGATTTCGAAAACAGCTGTCGCATCTCGACCAACTCCTCCTGGGGGGAGAGAGCCGGGGCGGCCGGAGCTGGCAGGGCCTCCCGGGGAACGGTCGTGGCGGAAGAGAGGGAAGCGTGTTTGGCTGGTTGCTGTGTGGATTCCTGTCTGGCCTGGGGCTGCGTAGGCTCCAACTGCCCGTATGCCGCGTGCCAACCGGCGGCGATGCAAAAGGGCAGGGCGATTCCAGCCAGGAAAACCCAGGTGTGACGTGCGCGGGAGGAAGATTTCTTGGATTTTTTGGGGCTGGCCATGCCAAGAACCATTTCACAGTACTTTTTTCATCGATACCCTAAACGCTCGCCAATGAAAAGGGCGGAGAAGCTCAATGCTTTCCGCCCAGAAGTTCAGAGTCGTATGGCCGTATGCTTAGAAAACGCGACGCGCTCCAGTATACTTGCGCTCCCAGGTGGGCTCGTCCAGGCTCGATATCTTGACGGTGTCTCCGGAACTCGAGCTGTGTATGAATTTGTTGTCTTCGAGATAGATTCCAACGTGGGTGATGCGCTTTTTATTGCCAAAGAAGACCAGGTCGCCTTTGCGAAGCTGGCTTTTGGCGATCACTTTGCCTTCCTGGAATTGCTCCCGGGAGCTGCGGGGCAGGTTGATGCCCAGCTTGCTGTATACCCAGGTGGTGAAGCCGGAACAGTCAAAGCCAGTGGCGGGTTCGGTTCCGCCTGCACGGTACAATGTTCCGATCTGGCTGAAAGACAGGGCCACCAGACGCTGGTGGGTGGTTGTGCCGGTCAGGCCGGAGAGCTCGAAGGGGTTTTTGGAGCCGGCGACAACGCTCGGAACAGGCAAGGTGCAATAATTGTTGTTGTTGAAGTGCAGGAATGGTGAAGTTGGTTCGAAAGAGGCGGCGATATTTTCAGCGGTTTGAGGGTTTTCTGCAAGGTTTTGTTTGTTCGAGTACTGTTTGGAGCCGCATGCGGTTGTGATGAGCAGGATAGCCAGCACGATCACCGTTCGCATGGTCGTCCAAGGGGCAAGGGGTGTGGTGCGATGCATCTCTTCCTCGTCTCCTTTTATGAAGATGTAAGCCGTTGTAGACATGTTCAGTTAAGAATCCAGACCCGCCGCTAGACCGCAGCATCATGATGGGCCAAGGATTCTCGGGCGTCCGGAAGGTCCCTTTGATATTTGCGTCTTTCGGGGCTTTGCTCGCTCCAAAGAGTGACGCTCTTGCGGGGACGGCATTGTAGGGACAAACCCAGCCGGGAGCCTCGCTTTTCTACCTTCCTGGGGGCAGCTTTTAGCCGCTTGGGAAAAAAATGTCCAGCGTTTTCCGGGCATTTGATGTTTGATGTGCTAAGTGGCTAAATTCGTGCGACATGTTGGTGTTGCTGAAAGGTAGATAAAGTATATATTAAGATGTTTTTTTATTAGTTGATTGCAAAAAAGCTTGCGAATTTGCCTGCATGCACGCATCCTCCCGTCAACTGAAATGAGTACGTTCAGCATTGTCGCCAAAAAGGGCGGTCCAATATCTGAAGCGCCCCTTGTACCAGGCCTTACCCTGGCGCAGCACCTTTTCATCGCCGGGGCGTTCCAGGCCAAGGCATTGTGCTCAGGCGCCGGGCGATGCGGATTGTGCCAGGTGAAGTTCCTTACCACTCCCCCCGAACCGCTTGTCGAGGAACAGGACATTCTCTCTCCCGGCAGGCTTGATGAGGGGTGGCGTCTCGCCTGCAAGCGTCCCCCAGTACCCGGTTCAGTGGTCGAGGCCACTTTGGCGCCGTCCAAGCCTCTTTACCGCGCTCTTCCCCGGTCATGTACCGACGCCGTTCTGGGCATCGACCTTGGAACGACGTCCGTTCACTGGCGTTTTGTCCAAGGGGAAGTGTCCACGTCCGGCTCCTTCCGCAACCCGCAACTCGGCGCCGGCTCCGAAGTGATGTCCCGGCTGGCCCTTGCCCGGGCGGCCCATGGCGCCATGCGGCTGCGTCAAGCCGTGTGTTTTGCCGTGCGGGACATCCTGGCCGGCCTGCCCTGCCTTCCCGGAGCTGTCTGCCTGGCGGGCAACACCTGCATGACCTATTTGGCCTTGGGCAAAGACATCTCAGGCTTGGCTTCCGCGCCGTACCGGGTGGACTGGCCCGGCGGCAGCGTTGAAACCCTTGACGACGATCTGCCCGGGGTCTACATCCCGCCGCTCATTGCGCCTTTCGTTGGCGGGGACGTGAGCGCGGGGCTCGCGGCTCTGGAATTTTCCAGGCCAGAGCCGTCCCGGCCCTATCTGCTGGCCGACCTCGGAACCAATGGCGAATTCGCGTTGGCCTTGCCCGATGGCCGATTCCTGTTGGCCAGCGTCCCCATGGGGCCGGCTCTCGAAGGCGTGGGCATGGCCCAGGGAATGCTGGCAGGGCCTGGAGCCGCTGTCGCCTTTGGCCTCTCGCCCGGAGGGCTCGTGCCGGTTCCCTTCGGTGGCGGTGCCGGAACGGTCAGGGGCATCTCGGGTACCGGGTACTTAAGCCTGTTGGCCAAGCTTTTGTCGCTTGGCGTCATTACCGAAGCTGGCCAGTTCGCCCGCGAGGCGGCGTCGCCCCTGGCTGCTCGAATCTTGGCCGGAGTGAGGAGGGATTCGGGCGAACCCCGACTCAACGTTGGAGAACTCCTGGTCCACGCCTCCGACATAGAGGCCATGCTCAAGGTGAAAGCCGCTTTCGAAACCGCAGTCAGGATTTTACTTCACGAAGCCGGCATGGCCTACGGCGGGCTTTCGACGGTGTTTCTGGCCGGGGCCTTGGGCGAGCACATTCATGCCCCGGATTTGGAAACCCTGGGCTTTTTGCCGCCGGGAGGCGCGGGCAAAGTTCGGGCCGCGGGGAATACCTCGCTGGATGGGGCCTGTCTGGCCGCCGCCAGGTACGATGTCCGCGACTGGCTTGGCGAGCTTCCGGCAAAGACCCGGTTGGTGGACGTGGTGTCCTTCCCCGGATTTCAAAAGATGTATCTCGAATCAATGAGGTGTGCCCATGCCGGATGAACAGGCCGCGCTTCTACGTCGTGCCGCTCTGCTCATTTCCAGGCCTTCCCCGGATCTGGTCAGCGCCTTGGCGGGGTATCGCCAGGTATTGGAAGGGGTGCATCCGCTCAAAGCCAAGCACAAGGCTGGCCTGCCTCAGGACGTGAAGCGGCTCTCCCTGGCCTTGACCGCCGAGCGGGGCCCGGGCCCGCAGGCCAACTACTTGTCCGCCCCGGCGAATCTCTCGGCCTACCTTTATTATTTCCTGCCCTGGAACCTGTTTCGCCTCTCCCGCCTTCTCTCCGGACTGGACTTTGATATCCCGGACGGTTCGAGCGTGCTGGACCTGGGATGCGGACCGCTGACCCTGGCTCAGGCCCTCTGGATATCGCGCCCCCAACTGCGGGAGAGAAAAATCAGGCTGGTCTGCGTGGACCAGACCGGGCAGGTCATGCGCGCTGGGCGAGCCTTGTTCGAGGCGGTTTCCGGATCCAAAGGGAAATCCTGGACCATCGAGCTCGTCCAGGCCCCGGCCCATAAGGCTCCGCAGGAACCTTTTCAGCTGTTGATGGCTGCCAACGCCCTGAACGAACTGGCCAAGGGCCGTGGGGAGGAGGGGCATCAGGGTCTGGAACGTTTGGGGGATATGCTTTCGGGGCGGCTGTCCCGCGAGGGCAGGCTCTTGCTCGTGGAGCCCGGTACGCGCCTGGGGGGCAACTTGTTGTCGCGTCTTCGCGGCATGCTTATGGAAGAGGGCCTGTCCCCCTTGTCGCCGTGCACCCATGATTCCCCATGCCCCATGCTGGCTCCCAGGTGGCGTTCCTGGTGTCATTTCGTGTTCCCGGCTGAGAATGCGCCTGACTGGCTGGCCAAGCTCACCAGACTGGCCGGCCTGGACAAAGACCGGGCCAGCTTGAGCTTCATGCACATGGCGGCCCAGCCGCCGGCATACGATGCATCCAAGTCTCGTGTGGTCTCCCACCGCTTCCCGTTGCCCACTGGACAGGGCGCTTACGCCTGCGCATCCGAGGGGCTTCGGTTGCTCACTTTTCATCAGCCGCCCAGAGGGGTGGTGTCCGGGGCGCTCCTGGAGGCCGACATGCCCAAACCGGGCGAGCGCGATCCCAAGAGCGGAGCCTGGGTCACCCCGATCCGTGAGAAAACTGCTCCATGAAAGTGATTGATCTGGGCCTCGTTTCTTTTTCCGAAGCCTTGGAAGTCCAGCAGAAAGCCCTGGAAGACGTGTTGCAGGGAGGCCAGGAACGGCTTTTCATCCTGGAGCACCGCCCTGTGATCACATTTGGCCGTCATGGCGGAGAGGCGTTTGTGCGCATGCCTGCTGAGGAACTGCGCGCCCGGGGGGTGGATGTGGAAAAGGCCAGCCGGGGGGGAAGCGTGACCTGTCACTTTCCAGGCCAGGCGGTGCTCTATCCCATCATGCGTCTGTCGGGCAGGCCGGGGGGGCTGAAACGTTTTTTTTATGATCTGGAGCAGACCGGCATCGACGCTTTGGCCAGCCTGGGCATCACGGCGGACCGCAGCCCCGGCCGTCCCGGAGTTTGGGTGGGGCCGCGCAAGATTGCAAGCGTGGGGATTGGCGTAAAGCGCTGGGTGAGCTATCACGGCCTGGCGCTCAATGCCGGGCCGGATCTGTCACTGTTTTCCATGATAACGGCCTGCGGCCTGCCTGGGGTTGAAATGACCTCGGCGGCGCGTGAACTTGAGAGGATGGGACGCGACAGCCAAGAGGCCGACGTCCGGAGAGTCAAGAATGCCCTTGTCGACGCCTTTGAATCAAACGCGGGCCGGTAACCCCCGTCTCCCTTCGTGGCTCAAGGTGAAGCCGCCCTTGGGCGAGGCTTTCGCGCATACGGCCTCGGTGGTCGCCGGGCAGGATCTTCACACGGTCTGCCGCCAGGCCCGCTGCCCCAACATGTCGGAATGTTTCGGCAAAGGCGTGGCCACGTTTCTCATCCTGGGCGGCCAGTGCACCAGATCGTGCGGGTTCTGCAACATAACATCCGGCCAGCCCGCGCCGCCTGAGGCCGATGAGCCGCAGCGGGTGGCCACGGCCGCGAAAAAACTCATGCTCAAGCATGTGGTGATCACCTCGGTAACCCGGGACGACCTTCCCGACGGAGGCGCGCACCAGTTCGCAGAAAGCATCAGGGCAGTACGCCGGGAACTCCCCCAGGCTTCGGTGGAGGTTTTGATACCGGATTTTCAGGGTGACCCGGCGGCGTTGCGTACGGTGCTGGAAGCCAAGCCGGAGGTGGTGAACCACAACCTTGAAACAGTGCCCCAACTGTATTCGACAGTGCGCCCCCAGGCCAAATACGAGCGCAGCCTCGAGCTTCTGGCCAGGGTCAAAGCTTTTTCGGATGAGTCGAAAGTAAAGAGCGGCCTGATGCTCGGTCTGGGCGAAACCCGGGAACAGCTTGCGCGGGTGCTTAAAGACCTTGCGCGCCTGGGGTGCGACATGGTCACGGTTGGACAATACCTCCGTCCCAGCAGGCGCAACCTGCCGGTTGTGCGCTATGTTCCGCCCGAGGAATTTGACGAGGTTGCCGCGCTTGGCCAGGAACTCGGCATTCCGGTCATGTATTGCGGTCCGCTGGTACGTTCCAGTCACGACGCTAGTAATCTTTTGAAATAGCACAGTATTTCGATGCGCGTGGCAGTGTGGAAAGCTGAACGAGCCAGTCGGAGAACAAGAAACCAAGCCCGGTTGCCGGGCGAAGCCGTATGGGATACAAACCACCAGTTTTATCCACGCCTCAAGGAGGTGACGTCGTGGGCTTTCAGGCCACAGGCATACCAGGACTTTGGCTCTATGCTCCCAAGGTGTTCAAGGACGACCGGGGCTTTTTCATGGAAAGCTTCAACCAGGCAACGTTCGAAGCCCAGGGTCTCAAACACCAGTTCATACAGGACAACCACGCCCTGTCGCGCAGCAAAGGGGTGTTGCGGGGTCTGCATTTCCAGCTGCCCCCCCGGTCCCAGACAAAGCTCGTGCGCGTGACCCGCGGCGAGGTGCTGGACGTGGTGGTGGACCTGCGCAAGGGCTCGCCCACCTACGGCCAGTGGAAATCCTTCGTGCTCTCCGGGGAGAACTTCCTCCAGCTGTTAGTGCCCAAGGGTTTTGCCCATGGCTATCTGACGCTCACTCCGGACACGGAATTTCTGTACAAGGTCGACGACTGCTACGCTCCAGAGCAGGACAGCGGGCTCATCTGGAACGATCCGGACCTCGGAGTGGACTGGGGCGTCAAGGACCCCATCCTCTCGCCCAAGGACGCCCAGCTTGGCCGATTCAAGGATTTTCAGTCCCCCTTCGTCTTCGAAGGCTAACTTTCCATCGAGGCCAATTACATGACCGACCCCAAGGACCCAACGGACCGGTTCGCTTCCTGCCATGCCGTCATTCTGGCCGGAGGCTCCGGCACCCGGCTCTGGCCCCTGTCCCGCACGCTTTTACCCAAACAGCTGCTTTCCCTGGACGGCGGGCAGACGCTTCTCAAGCGCACGGTGTCCCGGGCCATGGAGGCCTTCGAGCCTGGAAACGTCTGGGTGGTCACCAACGAGGAACACGTCTTCGAGGTGAGGGGGCAGCTGCGCGAGGTCAACCCGCTGCTGGAAAAGGGGGCACTGGCCGAACCCGTGGGCCGCAACACTCTCCCTGCCATCATGCTCGCCCTGGACAGCATCGTTGACAAGGACCCGGAAGCCCTGGTGGCGGTGTTTCCTTCCGACCATATGATCGAGTCCAACGGCGCCTGGCTGGACACCCTGGCCGACGCGCTCCCCTTGGCGCGCGACGGGCGGCTGGTCACCTTCGGCATAAAGCCCACCAAGCCGGAAACCGGCTACGGCTATGTCCGAAAGGGGAAATCCCTGGGCCCCGGGGCTTTTGAAGTGGCTTCCTTCGTGGAGAAGCCTGATGCCGCCACGGCACAGAAATATTTGGAGAGCGGCGAATACTACTGGAACAGCGGCATGTTCGTCTTTTCCGCACAGGTATTTCTGGAGGCCGTGCGCACACACCAACCCCTGTTCTGGGAGTGGTGGGAAAAACGCAAAGAATCCCCCTTGGCCCAGGGGTACGGACAACTACCGGATATCTCAGTGGATTACGCCGTGGTGGAGAAAATGGACCGGTTGGCCGTGCTGGAAGCCCGCTTCGTATGGGACGACCTGGGCAATTGGGAAGCCATCTACCGTATGGGGCAGAAAGACGCCGACCAGAACGCGGTGCAGGGCGATGTCATGGCCCAGGGCTGCACCGGCAACCTGCTCATTTCCCAGGGAGGCAAGCTCGCCTGTGTGGGACTTGAGGACATGATCGTGATCCAGACCCGGGACGCAACCCTGGTCTGCCCGCGAAGCGAGTCACAGCGGGTCAAGGATGTGGTCACCGCTCTCAAGGAACAGGGCAGCCAGCTGGTGAACGCCCACGTCACGGTGCGCAGACCCTGGGGAAGCTACACCGTGCTGGAGGACGGGCCGCACTACAAGATAAAGCGCATCGAGGTTCCGGCGGGCGGCAAATTGTCGCTGCAAATGCACCACCACCGCTCCGAACATTGGGTGGTGGTTTCCGGAACCGCCCTGGTGCAGGTGAACGACAAGGAAATGCTGCTCACGGAGAACCAGTCCGTAGACATCCCCAAGACCGCCACACACAGGCTCTCCAACCCGGGCAAGGTCCCGGTGGAGATCATCGAGATCCAGACCGGGCCGTACCTTGAAGAGGACGACATCGTCCGTTTCGAGGACGTCTACGGCCGCAATGCAAAGCCCGCGGGCAAATAGCTGCCTCTTTGGCGCTAGCACTATGCCCGCGGCTCGTCGCGACGAATTAACCACCGCCCCCGGAAGGAAAACTGGTTTCCCCCGGGGGCGAATTGTTCAGGCGGGAACCGGTGCGTAGCCCTCTGCCCTGGCGCTTCATCGCCCTGGGCCTGGCGGCCGGGTTAGCGGCTGGCTGGCTTGGGTATTCCAGGCTGGTGACGAGAGTAATAACGCAACCCATTCGTTTCAGCCATTCAATTCATGCCAAGCAGGACGTCCCCTGCGCCACCTGCCATATGGGCGGCCCTGGAGCCTCCTTCAATGGATTCCCCCCGATTTCGGTCTGCGCGGGCTGCCATCCCGAACCCACGGGCGGGCGCACCGAGGACGAGCGGGAGATCGACAAACTGGTCACCGAGTATGTGAAGAAGCGCAAACAGGTTCCCTGGCTGTCCCTGGCTCGTGAGCCCCAGCATGTGCGCTTCGTCCACGAGCCGCACCTGGGCAGGGGGTGTTCTTCATGCCATCCGGACATGTCCCGCGAAGATTACCCGGAACTCAAGCTGAACCTTGTTTCGGGCTACACCAACCACACCATGCGCATGGCGCGCTGCCGGGCCTGTCACGCGGACAGCCGGGCGGCCGACGACTGCGTGGTGTGCCACAGGTAGGCTGGCATGGGACTCGGGCGCAGAGAATTCATCGGCCTGGCTGCTGGAATGGCGGCCGGAGTTGCTGCCAGTCCGGCGCCTTGGCGGGCCGGAAGCGACCTGGCCAGATCTAGCCAGGAGTCTCAAACCTTGCCCGCCGAGCGCCTGCGGGAAATGAGCACCGTAAGTCTGGCCTGCCCTTCTGGCATGGGCATCACTGTGCTCTCGGCAAACGGCAGGCCGGTTCTTGTTCGGGGCAATCCGGCGCATCCCTTGAGCCGGGGGGGAGTCACGCCGCCGGCCCAGGCCGAGGCATATAATCTCTTTCATCCCGGCAGGGTCGGCGGCCCTCTCCAGAAAAATTCCTCGGGTGTGTTTGAACCCATCTCTTGGGCAGCGGCCCTTGCCCTTCTTACGGAGAAGATCAGCCTGGCCCCGGAGAGAGTGATGTCCGTGGGGTCCGCTCGCCAGGGGGGGCTGCAGGACATTCTGGCCGCTTTCATGGATCGGCTGGGCTCATCCAGACAGTATTTAATGCCTTCAGAGGGGGCTGCCGCACGTTCGGCCATGGCATTGATGGGGGCAGCCTGCCAGCCGGGCTTCGATGTGGACAACGCCAGCGGACTCCTGCTTCTCGGGGCGGACGTTTTCGAATCCATGCCAGCGTCCCCGCACTTCAGAAAGGCTTGGGCCGGGCGCGCGGACGAGCATTCGGCCTTTCTCGGGCCGGTGCGTGGAGCGTCCGCCGCTCTCTGCCGGGAGTGGCATCCCGCACCCGAAGGAGCGCAGGCCAGTTTGGCCATGGGCCTGGCCTGGCATCTGGCCGACATGGGCCCGGTCACGGGCAGGGCTCGGGACATGTCGGATTTTATTTCCCTTGTCCGGCAGCGCTTCGGGCCTGAGGAGGTGCGTCTCGCCACCGGGATGGCTCCCGATGTCTTGCGAAAGATGGCCCTGCGCCTTAGCGAAGGAACCCTCCCGATCCTTGGGTCTCAGAGCGGGGACGGGCTTGGGGTGGCCGCGCAGGTGGCTGGATTCGCACTGTCCGTCATGACCGGGAGGGTAAACCGGCCTGGCGGCGTCTACCTGACCGGCCTGTGGCCGGGTGAGGGCGGCGGCCGCGTTGCCGGAGCGCACCTGCGGGCGAAGCCACCCACCTTCTCCAGTGCCCTGGACGGGGTTCATCTGGCCGCTGCCAGAAACCGCGAGCTGGGTCTGGCGGGAGAGCTCAAGCGCATGGGCATGGGCCGCGCGGATGCTCCGGATGTTCTTTTGCTTGTGGAGGCGGATCCGGTGGCCGGATTGCCGGAAACGGAGCTGGTTTCCCGGGCCGTGTCCAAGGCATTGTTCAAGGTGGCTTTCACTCCGGTCATGACCGCATCGGCCCGCTTGTGCGAGCTTGTTTTGCCCTCGCCCATGCCCCTGGAACGCTGGGACGACGTGACCACCCCGTATGGCCTGGCCTTTTCCTGCTACGGGCTTTCCCGGCCGCTGGTGCGCACCAGGGCGGACGCCCGCCACCCTGGCGACGTGCTGCTTGAACTTGCCGTTCGTCTTGAGTGTCCCCTTGGCCCATCCTCTTTCAGGCAGGTTCTCAGGGAGCGGGTGCTTGCCATGGAACGGGCAGGCGGATTCGTGGCGCGAGAGGTCGCTCCCTGGCGCGTGCTGGCAGGCGATGCCCAGCCCGCCCCCGAGGCGGATCTCTGGAGGTCGCTTGTGGAGGGGCAGCTTTGGGTCAATCCGCAGCCTGAACGGGCCGAGCTTTCCTGCCAGGCGGCCTTTCTGGCCAAGGCGTTGATCCCTGAGGCCGTCGACCTGGGGCTTCCGCTGAAGCTCGCTCCTCAGGCCAGTCTGCGCGTGTGCATGCCCGGCGGTGTCCCGCTGCAATCCGTCACCAGCCTGCGCTCTGACGAAGTACGCGATGGCAGATCCGTTCTCAGGCTGAACAGTGCCACGGCCAAGACCGTTCGCGTGAAGCCCGGGGACGTGGTACGGGTGATAAGCCATGCTGGACGGCTTGAGGCTCTGGTGACTTTGGATGAATCGGTGACGGACGGGCATGCCGCGCTTCTCCTGGGTCTGGGAGAGGGCCTTGGTGCCAACGCCAGGCGGGTTCAGTCCACCTGGACCGAGCCCCAAAGCGGAGTCGAGGTTTGGGCCGGATGCCGGGTGAGGCTGGAGCGCATATGAGCGGTGTCAAATGGGGCATGGTGATCGACCTGGACCGCTGCACTGGGTGCGGGGTCTGCGTCAGCGCTTGCCGCCTGGAGAACAACATCCCGCCGTCCGCTCTGGAGAGGCCTTCGGATTGGATCACGGTTGCGCAAAAAGATAATGGTGAGGCTTTCCCCAGGTCCGACGCGCTGTATTTGCCCAAACCCTGCATGCACTGCGAGAATCCGCCCTGCGTGAAGGCCTGCCCGGTGGGAGCCACCCAGAAGAGCGGGCAGGGAGGCATAGTGAGCCAGATATATGCCCGGTGCATCGGCTGCCGCTCCTGCATGAAGGCCTGCCCCTACGGGGTGCGGCGCTTCACGTGGACCTCTGCGGCCTGGCCCGGTGGCATGGAAACCACGATCACTCCGTTCGCCTCGGTTCGGTCCAAAGGGGTGGTTGAGAAGTGCACCTTCTGTTCGCACCGGCTGGTGCTGAACGGGCCGGACGGCTACACCACGGCCTGTGCCGAATCCTGCCCTTCCGGGGCCATAAAGTTCGGGAACCTAGAACATCTTGGAGTAGATCCGGAAGGCTTTGTCCTGTTGCCGAACAAACAGACAATGCCCCAGGTCTTTTATGTTTCCAGGCGAACCTGGGCCAGGGAGAGGGCGTGATTGCCCTGAGCCGCATTCTGCCCTGGGCAGGGGCTTTGGCCCTTGGAGTGTTGGGATGGTTCGCCATGGTTCCCATCTGGACCCAGGGCCTGGTTTTGGCCGCCCCGGATGCGGATTCCCAGCCCGCGTTGTGGCTCGCGGCAGCCAACGTGATGATGGTGCTGGGTGGTGGAGTCATTCTCCTCAGAGCAGCCGCGGCAGTCAGGGGGGAAGGCGGGTTCGGGCCAGTCATGCGTTCAGCCCAGGTTCTTGGTGTGGGCTTGTACCTGGCGGCGTTCGTTCTCTTTGTCGCCATGATCGGACAGCCGGTGCGGGTGTGGTTTCTGGTTGCGCATTGGGACTGGAGCAATACGTTCTGCCAGGCAATACTGGGTTTCGCTGTCTGCCTGTCGTCTTTCTTCCTAAAGCCCTGCAGTGGAATACTCGAATTCGTGATCGCCTTTTCCGGTCTTGGCGCCTTCATTCTCCTTGCATTGCGATTGAGTCCCAATATGCCGGTTGTCCACGGCCACATTGTGACCCCGAGCCAGCAGGACTGGCTGGTCCTGGCCTTCGCTTTGGGATGTGGCGTATATGCATCCTGGCTGCGGGCCCGGGGGCTTTCGAAGTGAACCAAATTGGCGCGGGGGTAAAATATATGTTGCAAAGAGCTTCCGGGCGCTTGACAAGACGAAATGCTTCTGTCAGTTAGCCCGTCGCTCTTTGAGATTGGAAGGCGTTACCTCGTGAGGGCAAAAAGCCCTTGCGTTCAACTGGGGATTGGGCTAAGCCTCGCCGTCTTGGCGCTGGCGTAGCTCAACTGGCAGAGCAGCTGATTTGTAATCAGCAGGTTGCGGGTTCAAGTCCCATCGCCAGCTCCAGAATAGGGTGGGGTTCCCGAGTGGCCAAAGGGAACAGACTGTAAATCTGTCGGCGTCAGCCTTCGGTGGTTCAAATCCACCCCCCACCACCACGAGAAGAGAAAGAAGCGCAGGAGACGGAGTTTTCGTCGTTCGGACTGCGGATATGACGCGGGAATAGCTCAATTGGCTAGAGCATCAGCCTTCCAAGCTGAGGGTTGCGGGTTCGAGTCCCGTTTCCCGCTCCACGTCACGTCCCCTCCGGCCTCGCTTCAAATTGAAGGCCCACGTAGCTCAGTCGGTAGAGCACTTCCTTGGTAAGGAAGAGGTCACCGGTTCAATTCCGGTCGTGGGCTCCATAAATAACAACCAATAGTATAAAAACTGGCGGCAGCCACTAAAGAACCACTTGAGGGGGTTTACCATGGGTAAGGCCAAATTCGAGCGCAATAAGCCGCACGTCAACATCGGCACCATCGGTCACATCGACCACGGCAAGACCACGCTGACTGCCGCCATCACCAAGCTGTCGCACATGCGCGGTTTCGGCGAGTACGTGGCAT